>CAMLDJ010000189.1 GCA_946478755.1 uncultured Pedobacter sp.
CTCAATGGCCAGGCGTACCTCGGACTGGTTAACTGCACTTGTATTGCCTACATTGGCCCTGCCGCGGATCTGGTTCAGTAATGGGATCGCTTCCTCCGGCTTTCCGCTTTCATTTAGTGCTTCAGCCCTGAACAGGATAATTTCCGCCAGTCTGTACACCATACGGTTCGCATCCTGCTGCAGCACATTGTTGGCCACTGTTCCCGGGTACTTGACGATATACGTCTGGTTCGGGTCACGGTATGGAGCAGGTACCGGCCCTGAGTTTTTAAAAGTGCCGGTCCTGCGTAGATCGTTTACAGGCAAAGCATCCAGCACTGTTGCCGAAGGCTGAAAACGCCAGTTTCCGGCGGTGTATGCTGCACCCAAAGGCAGAAAGAGATCGGTTATGGAATTGTTGTTGCCTTCCTGATAGGTGTAATTATATTGAATTTCGAAAATAGATTCAGTCGTGTTCTTAGCCGTAAAAATGCTGGCGTAATTGCTGCCGGCCACCAGGCTATAATTGGCAGGACTTACGATCACCAGCCGGGCCATTTCAGCAGCTTCGTCATATCTTTTTTGCCATAGGTACAAGTCGGCCAGCGTACTTCTGATCGCCCCTTTGGTCGCCCTCCCTTTGTTTTCCAGGGTGGTTCCAAATGGCAGATCAGAAACCCGGTCCAGCGCCGCTTTAAGGTCGGCCTCGACTTGGTTAAACAGGGCTTCTCTGTTACTCAGTGATGGAAAGAGATTCGCAGTTCCTCCTTCGTATGGTTCCAATACCAATGGTGCATTTTCAAATGTTCTTGCCAGGTAGAAATAAACCAGGCCTCTTAAAAAATAGGCTTCTCCCAGGATGCGCTCTTTACGCGCTGCAAGCGCCGGATCTGGCATTCCAGGTACATATTTAAGCACATTATTGATGCGATTCATTGCCGAATAGAGGAAGTTCCAGTTGGCATAGCCATTTCCGGAGCCGACATTTCCGGTGCTGATCTCCAGTTCGGTGCTCGAGGATCGGTCGGTACTGGCAAATACATCGGTACGGCCATCACCCCAGATCAGGTAGTTGTTCGCGTTGCTCTGCATGGCATCATAACAGCCAATAATTGCGTTGTCTGCATCGGATGCAGTTTTAAAGAAGTTGCTCCCGGTAATCAGACTTTCGGGTACTTGCTCGGTTACCTTTTCGCAGGCAAATAAGGAGAGGGCAAGTGTATATAGCAGGATTAATTTTAAGTTCTTCATCTCATCGTGTTTTAAAATCCAACGCTTAAACCAAATATGAACGACCGGTACTGTGGGTAGGTGCCCTGGTCCAGTCCAATGTCTGTCACCCCGTTCGTCATGGCGCTGGCTTCGGGGTCATAACCGGTATAGTTGGTGATGGTAAACAGGTTTTGTGCTGTCGCATAGATCCTGCAATTTTTAACAGGGGTACGGCTCAATACCGTCTCGGGCAGTTTGTAGCCCAAGGTTACGGTCTTGAAGCGGAAATAAGAGCCATCTTCCAGCCAGCGGTTCGAAAAGCGCCGGTTGCCCGCCGGGTCTGCATGATTGGCTTTAGGGATGTCTGTGATATCACCTTCCTTTCTCCACCGTCTCAGCATGTTGTAATTGCCGCTGAAGCGCTGATCAGATTCTGTCGTATAACGGGTGCCATTTACAATATCATTCCCGTAAACAAAGGTGGCCAATACCTGGAGGTCAAAATTCTGATAGGTAAAATTATTGCTTAAGCCGCCGGTAAATTTAGGCAGTGCCTGGCCAATGATCATCCGGTCAAGGTTGTCTATCGTATTGTTGCCATTCGCATCAGTAAATATCAGGTCGCCGCCTTTAAATACGTAATTGGTGGTTCCGATGCTGGTGGAAGTCAGGCCGGTGCTGTTGTCTGTCGTGTATTGGTATACGCCGTTCGACTTCCATCCGTAAAAGCTCCCGATGGGCTGGCCGACTCTCAGAACGGAATAGGAAACCAGTGAACCGGTCAGGCCGGCACCTTTGTTCAGAATGATCTCCGTAGCGCCTGAATTGAGGGCCACTACTTTATTTCTGTTAAAGGACACATTGAAATTTGTATTCCAGCTAAATTTTGGGCTTTCGATGTTGCGCGTATCCAGGTTAAACTCCAGGCCCTTGTTTTCGGTTGCACCCACATTTTGCAAGACCTCGTTAAATCCCGTGGTACGTGGTAGTGGTACGTTCAGGAGCAGATTGGTTGTTTTTTTCAGGTAGGCATCCACGCTCAAAGCAATGCGTGAGTTCAGTAAAGAAACATCCATCCCAATGTTGAACTGGTCTGTCGTTTCCCAGGTCAGGTTCTGGTTGGGCAGCACACTCAGGCTGATGCCACTTTGTCCCACATACCTTGTGCCGGTATTGTATTGCCCCTGGGCTTCATAATCACCAATGTCCTGGTTTCCTGTACGGCCGATGCTTCCCCTTAGTTTCAGCTCATTGACAAGGGAAGATTTGTTCCAGAAGCCTTCGTTGGACAGTCGCCATGCGGCAGAGATGGCAGGGAACATCGCATATTTTTTGTTTGCACCGAATCTGGAGGAGCCGTCACGTCTCACCGTTCCCTCCAGCAAATACTTGTCGGCATAGGAATAGCCGACCCTCGCAAATGCAGAAGAAAGGCCGTTTGCCGCTACCGAAGAGGATACACTGCCGGCTATGGAAGCCGCGTTTAAGGTGTAGATGTTGTTGGTCGCATACTGAGATCCCGATTCATTCATCGCAAATGCACGTCTTTTTTGCTGACTATAACCCAGCAAGCCGGTTAGCGAATGCTTTCCAAGTGATTTGGTGTACACCAAAGTGTTTTCATTGATCCAGCCATTTACATCAGAAGAAAAGGCGACACCTGAGGAAGTCCCATTGCGCATGGCATCTGATGGCTCAAAGAACGTATCCAGTACACCTGCATAGTTGAGTCCGAAAGTAGTCCTGAATTTCAGATTTGGTAAAATGTTATATTCTCCGTATACATTGCCGATCAGTGAAGCCACTTCATTCTCATATTTTACCTTTTGGGCATAGATCACCGGATTAATGAAGCCAGATACATCGTCGTTGTAAAGGGTACCATCAGCATTATACAAGGGCATCGACGGGGATTTTTTCAGCGCCACCTGTATCAGCGACAATCCTCCGTCATCTGTTGAGGCCCGCTTATTGATATATTTCGTAATGGAGATGTTAGCACCGAACTTCAATTTATCGCTGGCATCATAGTCCATGTTGAACCTGCCACTTCCTCTTTTATAGCTGGAATTGATGATGATCCCTTCCTGGTCAAAGTAATTTCCGCTCAGGGAAAAGCGCAGCTTGTTTTCGCCACCTCTTATGGCCAGCTCGTAATTAGAGATCGGCGCGGCCCGCAGGATCTCATCCTGCCAGTCCGTATTGGCCAGGTTCCCGAGTGTATCCGGCAATATAAAACCGTATAAGGAAGTGATGCCGTTTTGCAGGGCGTTGGCGCGTTGCTCCTGGATCAGTTCCAGCGACTGTGCACTGTTCAGCATTTTTATCCGGGTGCTCTTGTTGTCCTGCTGTGTGCCTGTATAATAGTTTAGCGTATAGGTTGTACCGCCTTTCTTACCTCTCTTGGTTGTGATCAGCACCACCCCATTTGCTGCTCTTGAGCCATAGATGGCCAACGCTCCGGCATCCTTGAGTACCTCCATAGATTCAATGTCGTCGGCATTGATGGCCGAAAGGGCAGAGGGAGGAGTACCGCCCCGGTTGTTATAGCCGGTCAGCGATCCGGATTCAACCGGGACACCATCCACAATGTACAAGGGGTCGTTGCCTGCCTTAATAGAGGTGGTGCCCCTGATCCGCAAGGTAACGGCACTGCCGGGAGCCCCGGAATTTTGCACCACCTGCACGCCCGAGGCCCTTCCTTGTATCAGCGACTGTGGTGTCGCTACCGGAAGGTTTACGATATCTTCGCCTTTTATAGAGGATACAGCGGAAAGGAGGTCTTTCTTTTTCTGCGTACCATAGCCGACGACCACCACCTGGTTCAGTTCCTTGCGGTCTTCTTCCAGCCGGACATTTATGGTGCTCTGGTTGTTCACTGCGATCTCCTGATTCAGGTAGCCGATGTAAGAAAATACCAGCACACCGTCCTGGGGGATATTTAAAATATAATTCCCGTCTTTGCCGGTGGTCGTGCCAATCGTTGTGCCTTTCAGCTGCACGGTCACACCGATCAGACCTGCATTGCTGGCATCGGTCACCCTGCCCTTGACGACGATGTCTTTCCTCGCTTTCTGGTCCGACACGATGACCACCAGTCCGTCGCTAAACAGACGGTAGTTCAGACCCGTATTTTTAAGTATCATCTGCAGCACCTCCAACACGGGAGTATTGCCTACATGAATAGAGACTTTATTGTTCAGTCCTTCAAACTCCTCGCTGTAGAGCAGGCGGATATTTCCCTTTTTCTCCAGGAGCGAAAAGGCCTGCTTGATCCGGATCTCCTTTGCTTCAATACTCACATTGTTCTGTGAGTAGCCGTTTGCGGAAACCCTGATGCATAAAACTAATGTTAAAATGATGGTCCAATTAAGCATTAACAGGAGTTTGGTTGACAAAATATTAGACAAAAAATACCTTAAGAGAACACTGTTGCATAGTTCCTTATATTTCATAATTTTGTGATTACAAGTAAATAAATCTGAAAAGGTAGCGTTAGCTACTGCTGATGATTCATAATCGGGGGGTGTTGTCGCATCTCCCGATTGATGTTTTTTAGTAGATCTCTATGTCATGGTTCTTGATTTTAAAGTTATAGTGTTTGGTTAGTTGCATGGCCAGCAGAGCCTGGTCTATGGTTTCTTTAGAAAATACACCGGTATAACGGAAGTCGTTTATTTTAGGATTTTTGACCGTGATCTTCACATTAAACCAGCGCTCCAGTTTTGGGACCAGCTCGCCCATCGATTCATTTTTGAACACCAGGTAATTTTCTTTCCATGAGGTCTCTGCTACATAGGCTTTGTCGGCCACAATGACCGGCGCCACATATTCAATGATCAGTTTGGCAGCCTTTACAGGTGCATGTTCTGCAGCAGAACCGTTTTGTTCATTCAGAATAAACTTCTCCGAAGGCTTTAAGATGATCTTTTCTTTGGGGCGGTTGTTAACAGACAGTTCAATAGAACCACGGATCAGTGTAGTTTCCGTGCGCAGGTCATTTTCATAGGCCCGCACGTTAAAAGAGGTGCCTAAAACCTTGATGGATATTTTCGCAGTTTTAATGAAAAAAGGACGTTTTTTATCGTGTTTGACATCGAAAAAAGCTTCTCCGCTAAGTGTAACAACGCGAAATTCGCTATTTACCATGGTTTTATCGTACGACAATTTACTTTCCGAGTTGAGCCAGACATTCGTGCCGTCGGGCAGCATGATGTTTTTTCGGATACCCTTTCCCGAGATGATCTCTGTATCTGCTACCTGAATGTCATCAGGTCCCGGATGGTAAAGGAATATTGCGGCGACGAGAACCAGTAATAGTGCGGAGAGAACAGGCAGGCTGTAGCTGCTCCATTTTCTTTTCGACGGTGCTTCCAGTTCCTGATCTTTCCTTTCCCCCTCCACATCAAAATGTTCTGCATATTTTAACATATGCTTTTCAAAATGATCAACTATGTTGCTATCGGTCTTTGGTTTAGCCCATATTTGCTTAAGGATTTCTTCATAGTAGGCCACATCCGGATAACCGGCCATAAGTTGACGGAGTTCCATCAATTCGGCCTCCGAAATTTCTCCAGCCATTTTACGGCTTAACAACTCGATGATGCGATGATCATTCATGCCCGCTTAGGTAATTTAATATCCGGTTATAGAGGTAAGACAATATTTTTTGCAGAACTCCCTAGTCTTTTAAAAAAAATAATTGCAGGATAAAAATAAACAGGGTTGTGTTACATCTTTTACTTCGCTTCTGAAGGTACCGGAATAGGTATACTGGTTGCAAGCGGTACTGCGAAATCCGGAGTTCCGTCTTTCCGCCAGGTAAATGGCTGTGCCCTTGGAGAACGTTCGTTGCCGCAACCTTTTCCCGGTAAGGAATTGGCGTGGTATAAGATCCAATCCTGAGTACCATCCGGCGATTTGAAAAACGCATTATGACCGGTTGCATACACGCTGTTTTCCGGTGATTGTTTGAATACAGGACTTGCGGTTTTTTTCCAGCTGCCGGGATTAAGAAGGTCACTATCGGCATTCGCAGTGAGCATGCCCAGGGCATAAGTATCTGTCCAGCATGCACTGGCCGAGTAAATAAGAAAAAGATTGGAACCATGCTTCAGGATTTCAGGTCCTTCATTCACATCCAGATGATTCGGGGTCGCGCCATGATGCAAGTCTCCAAATCGTTCCCAGGGGTGCTCAGGAGAGGAAATTTTCACCCGCGAACTTTCGACGGTCAGTGGATCTTTCAACCGGGCGATATAAATATGTTGCGTACCGTTTTCATTGCCTTCCCAGCCGGACCAGATCATGTATAGTTTCCCCCGGTGTTCAAATAAAGAACCATCGATGGCCCATTTGTTGCTGGCGTCAGTGATCTGGCCTTTAAATACCCATTCCCCTTCAGTGGGATCCTGAGCGCTATTTTCCAGGACATAGAGGCGGTGATTTTTGTTATCCCCGTCGTCTGCTGAGAAATACATATACCATTTTTTTTGAATATAATGTATTTCCGGTGCCCAGATCTCTTTTGAATAGGGCGTGCCAGCAGGGGGCGTCCATATCACTTTGCGAACCGCGTTCTTCATATCAACCACACTTTTCGATTTCCATAGGACCAGGTTTTTCCCGGTGGTATGAGTATAGTAATAATACCCCTTGTTAAAAACCACCCAGGGGTCTGGCCCGGATGGCAGAATGGGATTGGTAAATGTTTTTTGGAGACTGACCTGCGCAGTTGCGGTCGCCACCATAAAGACGAAAAGAAGAAAACTCAATTTTTTCATTGGATTATAATTTGTTTTTTTATGGTTATGAAGCTGTCATGAGTTTTATTCAACACTGTTTTTGAGCGTTAGCTCATGATGGTTTCATTTTTGAACGTTGGTTAAATAAAGAAGCATTGCCCCTTGCAGGCAAAAAACTGCAAAAAATATCACCATTTTAAAAAAAGCAAATAAAAGTATGGGCTGCATATCTGGTTTGTTCAAAAATATATAAATCGCATCATTATATTGTGCGCTGGAATGATGGATAATTTCCTGGCCTTTGAACGATTTTTTTTAGTCGTTGATTTTCAGTTTTTTATCTGTAAACTGGGCTGTGTTTTATGCGAAATATGAGACATATCAACAAAAAGTTGAACAATAATTACGTCAGATGATCAAGGAGGCCCTATTTCCCGGGACCTGTTTTAGGAGTAATACCATATGGCAAATATTATTTACATTGCATGCGTTCTTCCTTAATCTGATTGGGGGATCAAAATACAAATGGCGGATTACAGTAAATATAGCGACCCGGAACTTGCTGAACGATTTCGCTTTGGGGATGATGATGCATTTAAGGAAATCTACATCCGGTATGATAAGTTGCTGTATATTTTTGCTGTAAAGAAACTCCGGGACGAGGAAGAGGCGATGGATGTGGTTCAGGACGTTTTCGTGTGGTTGCTGAATAACCGGGAGAAGGTTGCGTTAAAAAGCTCCCTTGCCAGTTATCTGTATAAGTCTGTTCTCAATAAAATTCTTGATATTTTCCGGCATCAGAAGGCCATCAGGAAGTATATAGACCAGGGCGAATATTTCATTGATGTGGACAGCCAGGAAACTGATTTCCTGATCCGTGAAAAGGATGTGAGGGAGATGATTGACAAAGAGATTGCCTCGATGCCGCCACGGATGAGAGAAATTTATGAGTTAAAGCATCAGCAAAATCTCAGCGCAAAGGAGATTGCCCGACAGTTGGGCATCTCCGAACATACGGTTAATGTTCATCTCCAGCGTAGCCTCAAACACCTGAAAAACAAGCTTGGTGTGCTGATCTACATTCTTTTTATTCTAAATTCCTGATTGATTTAAAATTTTTGTGACTGATATTCAATATGTTGTGGTTTAATCTTCATTTTAAATCACATTTTCTTAACTCGGAGTAATTATTCATCAGGGCTTGTACGCCTTAGTATCAGTTGAATGAATTCAGTCTTTCACAGTTATGGCCAAGAAAAACATAAAGAACTTTTTAGAGAAAGTTGAAGCAGGCAATGCTACTCCCGAAGAAGAAGAGGCAGTAAAGCTCTGGCTTTTTCAGCTGAACAGAAACCAGGAACTGGATCTTTCTGATGAAAAACTTTGTGCGATAAGTGATCAGATGTGGTCAGTGATCGCAGAGCGGGGCCAGGTTGCTCCCACAAAGCGGAGGTCAGTACCTTTATGGGCAAGCTTTGGAATTGCTGCCGCGATCGCTGCAATGGTCATCTCGGTGGGGATCTGGTTTTACCGATCAGCGCTAAAAGAGCGGAGCACAAATCAGCTTGTTTACGCCAATGATATTGCACCAGGTAAGACTGGCGCGACTTTAACGCTGGCGAATGGAAAAACAATCAGGTTAACTGATGCTGCAAACGGGAAACTGGCGCAGGAAGCAGGGGTGATGATTACCAAAACCGCCGAAGGACAGCTGATCTATCAGGTTAAAGGAAATGACCCGGAAAATGATAAGCTCAACACGCTAACTACTGTTAAGGGAGAGACCTATCAGATTCGTTTGCCTGACGGCTCTTCGGTTTGGCTGAATGCGGCTTCGTCCTTGAGCTATCCCTTGTCTTTTGCTGGTCAGCAGGAGCGAAGGGTAGCGCTCCGCGGTGAGGGTTATTTTGAAATCGCAAAGGACAGCAAACATCCCTTTATCGTAAAAACAGATCAACAGGAAGTCGAGGTGCTGGGAACACATTTCAACATCAATGCTTATCCGGATGAAGCGGTGGTGGCAACCACCTTATTGGAAGGCTCGGTCAGGCTGACTGCCGGCAGCCAGAATCAAATGCTGAAGCCTGGCGAGCAGGCCATTAATGATCGGGGAGCGATCAGGATCAGGAAAGCTAATCTGGAAGCGGTGACAGACTGGAAGAAGGATGAATTCTTCCTGGACAAGATGGATTTCAGGATGGCGATGCGAAAGATTGCCAGGTGGTATGACATCGAGGTCATCTACAATGGCTCAGTACCCGAAAACCTGGAGGCCGGGGGCTGGATCCCCAGGAACAGTAAGCTTTCAGCCGTTTTGAAATCCATCGAGTCCACAGGACAAGTTCACTTTAAGATCGACGGAAGGAAACTGTATGTGTCGGAATAGATATAGCAAAGAAAATCAACAGATTATTCACCATTAATTGAAGAAGAGATGATCAGATATCTACGATAACGTAGGAGCGTATATAAACAAACCAGAAGTGAAGCACCCCTGGTTTGTGTTTGGACAATCAATAAAAATCAACTGTAGAACTGCAGAATGCCACGAGTTTTCGACCGCTGGGGGCAGACCGCAAATAACCAAACTTTAGGTAAATGTATAAAATTTATACCAGGAATTTCGGTATGGCCAACCGGCTGTATCGTAAAATAATGCTGATTATGCGATTAACCACCGTGATTTTAATAGCATCCCTTTTACAGGTAAGCGCTTCGACCTTCGGGCAACGCATTACCCTAAAACAGCAGAACGGCTCACTGAAGTCAGCACTTAGAGAAATCACGAAGCAAACAGGCTATGGCTTCTATTATGATGGAAAAGTGATTGCTGACGACCAGAAGGTGAGTATCTCTGTTTCAAACGTTGAATTTGCAGCGGCATTGAACCGTCTGCTGTCGGGCCTCAATCTGACCTACCAGATAGATGGAAAGATTGTAGCGATTAAAAAGAAAGATGACCCCTCGCTTTTTGAAAAGCTTATTGCCCGTTTTGCTGATATCGATGTACGGGGACGGGTACTGGATTCTTTGTCGGCCCCCTTGCAAGGGGCGTCTGTTCGTGTGAAGCGCACAGGAAAAGTCGTGAATACGAATGCTAACGGTGAGTTTTATCTGCCAGGTATCGGGGAGTCCGATGTGCTGCAGGTCAGTTACATTCGCTATGTGCTGAAGGAGGTACCGGTAGGAAAGGAGCAGATGGTCATCAGGCTGTTGCCAAGTACTGCCAGGCTGGACGAGGTCATGGTGATGGCTTACAGCAATACCACCCGCAGACTGAGCACGGGCTCAAGCAGTAAGGTAAAAGGTACTGAAATTACCAAGCAACCCGTATCAAATC
>CAMLDJ010000190.1 GCA_946478755.1 uncultured Pedobacter sp.
ACTAGAGCTTTGCCAGTAGTTGTTATCAAGACGGATGGTTGCACCCATAAACGCACCGACGTAGGCCGCTTGATTAAAATAATTGTTAAACATGTGAATCCTACCAAATTTGGCATCTGGAGTACGCTCAGAAACATTACTGAAATAGTTATTATATAGCGTTACATTAAGTTTTCCAGCATCATCAGTGTTTGTATAACCCGCGCCAATAAGCACAGCTATGTTAGAATCGTGTATTTTATTCCATGATACGGTGACGTAATCTGCCTTATTGGTAATGTCCAGCAGTCCATCATAATAATCCCAGCCATGACTTTTATCGGATGACAGATCGCAATGGTCTACCCAAACGTGATGTGTAGATTCTTTAATCGTTATACAATCACCACCAACTACTTTCTCAATGATCAGATTCTGAATGATGATATTATTGACTGTATAAAGCATTAACCCAACTCCTGATAATTTAGCACCTTTTAAACCAACGATGGTCTTATTGGAAGTCACATTGACCATTCCTGTACCCGTAATTGTTCCTGAAATTTGAACAATGGCTGGCGATGATGAAGCGACAGCACTTTTAAGGGCCGCCAGTGTTGAAACGGTAACCGTTTGACCACCTTTTCCACCAGTTGTTGTACCATTTACACCAGCATAACCAATCATTGCACCGCTTGAAGCCGGGGGTGTAGTTGGTGTTGAAGGAGTTTCAGGTGCTGTACCCGATGGAGTTCCTCCGGTAGTATAGGTATACTTTCTACCATTCGTTCGGGGATTGGTATTGTCCGAAGCAGAAAATATTAAACTGTTACCCCAATGACTAAAATTTCCTTTACCTGTACCGCGGATCGTAGCATGTAAAGAATGGGCTGCTCCGAGTTCTTTCCCGTCTTCAAAAACTCTAAGCGTTGAAACATTCGGTTGCGAATTTGAATCGCCGGTGATTCCGAAATTGCCTGACACCTTATAGGCAAAGCCTTCATCTGACACCGCATTTGATACATTTAAAGCTCTCGGTGTTGAGCTTGATACTGCACTTTGCGTGTCTACAATTCCAGATAAATCGCTTGGAGCTTGAGCAGATTCTTTCTTACATTGACTGAACGTTAAAACTACTGATAATAGTAAAGCGGACGCGCACACTCTTGTTAAATTTTTTTTAAATCTTTTCATTAATAATCTTCTTTTTTAAATACTCCATTTTAAACGGAGTGTTTAAAGGAAAATTACAGCAAAAAAGTTACAAACAAAATGAAATACCAGGTATTTGATGCAACGAAAAAGGGTTTTATACGTCTATTTACCAGGTAAATACGTAGTAAAACACGTGTAAAGCGGGTTCAAGTCGCGTAGTATATTTAATTTTTAATGACATACTTAATGACAAAGCCCAGACAAAAATAAACTTTAAGTTAAGCCTCAGAATCAATTATCAGCGATTTATTAGCTTGAGTAACTCCAATCGCCATTTTTTCATTTTCATTTTCATCGTAAAAATTTTTGTACCAGTTAATAAAATTAGCTACCCCTTCTTTTACAGAGGTTTTTGGGGTATAAGTTAATTCATTCTCCAAACCAGAAATGTCTGCCCACGTATCCGATACATCCCCATCCTGCATAGGCAGATATTTTTTATCGGCAGTACGGCCGGTATTAATTTCAATTTCTTTGACGAAGTCCAAAAGACTTACCGGAGCGCCTCTACCAATATTAAAAATGCGATAAGGTACTTTTGAACTCGCCGGATCGGGCTTTAGCGCATCCCAGTTCTCATTTCGCTCTGCTGGTTTGTCTATCAGGCGTACGATACCTTCGATAATATCATCGATATAGGTAAAATCCCTGCTCATCTGTCCTTCATTGAAAATTTCAATCGGCTTACCTTCCATTATCGCTTTGGTGAATATAAATAAGGCCATATCGGGTCTGCCCCAGGGACCATAAACTGTGAAGAAGCGCAAAGCTGTGTTTGGCAGATTAAAAAGGTGGCTATAGGCATGCGCCATTAACTCATTACTTTTTTTAGAGGCTGCATAGAGAGATACAGGATGATCCACATTATTGTGCACAGAAAAAGGCATCTTTTTGTTCAAGCCATATACACTTGAAGAACTCGCGTATAATAAATGTTTAATCTTAGCATATCTGCAGCATTCCAATACATTTAGAAAACCACAGATATTCGATTCGATATAAGCCTCCGGATTGGTTAAACTATATCTCACCCCGGCTTGCGCAGCCAAATTACATACCGCATCGAAGTGATGGTGGTTGAAGAGGTTGAGCATTCCATTTTTATCTGTTAAATCTAACTTAACAAATGTGTAGTTGTTATATTTAGCACTTACAACTGGCTCATTGTAAACGATAAGGGATCTGGAAATCCCACTTTCTTCAAGCCTTGCATACTTTAAATTTACATCGTAATAATCATTGACTATGTCTACCCCAACAACCTCATCTCCCCTTTCTAATAGCCGTTTTGCCAAATGAAAGCCAATAAAGCCTGCTGTTCCAGTTACTAAAATTTTCATAATGTTTAATTTAAATGTTTATATGTCCAGCTGTTGTTAAGCTGCAGAGTTCATCCTAAATGCGGGCGATTGGTAAATCTATTTACCATACAGTCCTTTAAACCAAACCTCCAGGCCAAACACACAAAAAAGGATTTTCGCTCTTCTTTCGTCGGAGATCTTGATTTTTGAATCGAGTAGGTCTTCGATAAAACTTCTTTTAATAACCCGGGAGTATAAAGTATTTGGGGCCAGGAGATAGTCCTTTATGATTTCTTTCAGCTCCCCGTTTACCCAGATCTTTAACGGAATTTCAAACCCTCTTTTAGGTTGTTGGACCAATTCCGCTGGCAGATATTGTCCCGCAAGGTCTCTCAAAATGGATTTTGTAGTAATTTTATTTATCTTATAATTATCCTGTAAACCAGGTGCAAATTCCAAGATCTCTCTAGATAAAAACGGACTCCTTCCTTCAAGGGAATGTGCCATAGTGGCGATATCCATTTTTGGCAGCAGGCGACTGAACAACATGGATTGAAAATCTGTTAATATGATTTTTTTTAACGATGATATTGGCAATTCATTAATTGTTGTTAAATCCTCAGAGATTTCCTTCATCAATGGTTTTCGTAAAAACTGATCTTCAAAACCCACAAATAAATCGCATGATGCAGAGTTATAAACCTTCAGCATGTCTGTATAGCTGGCCAGTTTTAATAATCTGTATAAATAGTTGTAACTGCTTTGTTTTTCGTTAGCAATTGGCAAAACTCCTGCAAGTATTTTCGCCGCTGTTGTAGTGATACCGCCTGAGTTGAAAAAATCAAAGTGTCGGAAAGGAACATAGCGCCGATATCCGCCAAACAGTTCATCTGCTCCATCCCCGTTTAGCACCACCGTTATATATTTTTTTGCCTCCTTTGCCACATAATAGCTGGGAATGGCGGAATTGTCGCAATTTGGCTCCCCGTGGTTAACCAATATCTTTTCTATATCGTTTTTTAAGTCGGAAAAGGAAATGTCGACAACGGTATGATTAGTACTGTATTTTGCAGCTACTTTTTCTGCCAAAGCGGACTCATCATAGCTGCCTTCTACCCTAACGGTAAATGTTTTTAAGTTCTTTGTGTGTGATGCAGCAATTGCGGTAACTAATCCACTATCAATACCGCCACTCAAAAATGATCCTACATCCAGATCGGAACTGTCTATTCTTCTTTTAACGGCAAGTTGAAGATGGTGATCGAGCTGTCCAATAGTGTCTTTGTAATTTAGTTTATTGTCTTGCTGATAAAAAGAGGATATATCAAACCATCTGACTTTTTTAGAGGCTGCGGTATGGGTATTTATCTCCAGATAGCAGCCATTTTCGAGTTCGGACACCAATTGATAGGGTGTCGACTGCCTGTAATGGTATCCGAGATAAAGATAATCTGCGATTGATGAATCGTCTATTTCGGGACGTACAACCTTAGATAAGGTATTCAATTCCGATGAAAAAACACATTGCTCTCCTTTTGTATAAACGTATAGTGGTTTCTTACCCGCCCGGTCTCTGGCCAGGTATAACTTTTTGTTTATAGAGTCATACAAGGCAAACGCGAACATTCCGTCAAACTCATTTAACATACGCATTCCAATCCGTTCAAATAACATCAAAATGGTTTTGGTATCAGAGTTCGAAGCGTCATTCAACCCGTATTTCGCCCTGATCTCCATGTGGTTATAGATTTCACCATTAAAGATGATGGTGTAGCCACGATGTTTCATGGGCTGCCGCCCCAGTTCACTCAAGTCCTGTATGGCAAGCCGGGTATGGTATAATTTTAAGTTATCCTGCTCATCACTACACTGTTCATCAGGTCCGCGATGAAATAGCCCGCGGAATATTTCTTCATAATTTTGGTTATAATTATAATTTAATGACCCAAATATTCCACACATTTTCTTGATTTTAAGAGTAAAACCTGGCACTTACAATCCGTCCAGGTTGCTTTTATTCTGGTAGAAGTTCTGACATAGAACCCGATATAGAAGTACTTTTATTTTCAGCAAGCTGATCAATTACTGACATCCAATGTTGCAACACTTTATTTTCCGAGAAATTAGCTTCGATATGTCTTCTTCCAATTTGGCCCAGAGCATTACGCTCCAGCCAAGACATCTCCATTACTTTAATCATCTTTTCTGAAAGTTCTTTTGAATCTCCCCGTGTAAACAGGAATCCACAATTTATATCCTGGAGTAGTTCTTCAATTCCGTCTACACGGGAGGCGATGATCGGTTTGTTGTGAGCCATCGCTTCCAATACCGCATTTGGCATTCCCTCTAAGAAAGAAGAGAGCACAAAACCGTCGGCTTTTGATAGAAAAGGTTCGGTTTCGGTTTTGAGGCCGAGTATGTTCACATATTTCTCTATCTGTAATTCTTTAGCCATTTGAAAGGGCCATGTCTGGTTGAACAAATTCCCCAGAATATCAACTCTGAAGTGCCTATCCTTCATCAACGCGATTGCCTTAAATAAGGTCAGGTAATCTTTTTCAGGTACAAAATGCGCCATACAAATCCAAACAAATGGCTGATCTGCTGCCCAGGTCAATTGTTCAGTACCTGTTTCAGGAAGGGAAATGGCATTGTTAATCACCAGGCCGGTTTTCTTCACCAGTTTATGTTTTTCAAAATTTGCTTTCGATTTGTAGGAGTTATACACAACGACATCGTCCCAGTCTGAAGTTATTTTAAATAAGCCATACCACTTATTCGAAATCACAGGTGTTCGTATGGATGAAATCAGTTTGAACCGAAACTTCATCTTTAGAAAACGTGCAAAAATGATGGAAACAAACATGAATGCGACGACAACCTGGGGCTTAAACCCGCTGACTGTTTTATACAACAAGGAAAGATTCGAAAATGGATTACTTTTCCAGTTCTTCAAAAAAACAACATCAAGGCCTACATCTTTAAAGTCGACATTAAAGTCATTAATCGGTTTCAATGAGACAATGCGAACCTGGTACTGCGCAGCTCTTAAAAATTTTGCAACTTTTAAGAGCTGCGTTTCCGCTCCTCCCTTGCGAAAACCTGAAACAACAAACAAGATTCTGGTATTCATTTTAGCTGCTTAGCAAATCAAGGTGATCAAATTGGAACTTATATTACCTCAGCGCCAGTAAACACCGGTTTTTCATTTTGCTTATTGATCCACTGCGAAAGCACCAATAATTTCCATATTTCCGGATATCGGTTCCACTTACCGCTTAAATGCTCATTTATCATCTCCAGGACTCTGCTGATATCAATTCCAGGTATATTTTCTAATTCCTTTTTAGATAGTTTATCCAAAACGTAATCTTTTAGTTCGGAACGGAACCAATTTTTGAAAGGCATGGTAAAGCCTGCTTTAGGCCGATCAAAGTAACTGGCAGGCACTTCTTCAAAAAGAAGGTCTTTTAAAATACGTTTTTGGTTGTTAGCCTGATATTTAAAATGGCTGGGTAAGGTTCTTGAAAATTCAAGAACCCGATAATCCATTAGTGGGGACCGTGATTCTAATGAAAAGGCCATAGATGCCCTGTCAACCTTAGTATTGATATCTCCGTTTAAATACGTTTTAATATCAAAATCGGAAACCCGTTCTAATAAAGGCTTTGAAGTGTGATGAAGCGAATGCATATAAGGAGAGTGACTGGCTAAATCCGTATCTAAGATCCAGGAATCTTCCATGCTTCCCAGTAATTTGACATATAGTTGCTCAATTTCTGGCATAGAAATGCCCATTGCAATCAGTTTGAATCGATAATTAACCGATTTACTAATCAGCATGGCCATATTTTTTCGAATACTTAAGGGCAGTTTAAAGATCCACTGCACTTTACTAATCCACCTGTACCGATGATAACCCAAAAAAGCCTCATCTCCTGCATCGCCACTTAAAGCTACCGTAACATGATTTCTGGTATACTTACTCAACAGCATACTCGGTATTGCACTGGAATCTGCAAAAGGTTCATCATAATATTTCGATAGGTTTTCTATCAGACCAATGCCTTCATTATAGTTGCACTCAATGGTATGATGTTCCGTGCCCAAATGTTTAGCTACTTTTTCGGCATATACACTTTCATCAAAACCTGGCTCATTAAATTTTATCGAAAAGGTTTTCAGATGTCTGGCCTGCTTTGCGGCTATAAATGAAACAAGTGAAGAATCAATTCCTCCGGATAAAAAAATCCCCAGTGGTACATCAGCATACATTCTAATTTTTACGGCATCGTTTAACAGATCGCGTAGCTGGCTTTTGGCATCCTGGTAAGTACCTGAAAACCTATTCTCCCAATTGTAATCTAAATCCCAATATTTGGAAATCTGCAATACACCACTATACAAATCATATTTAAAATAATGCGCAGCGGGTAGCTTCTTAACTTCTTTATAAATCGACTTAGGTTCAGGAATGTAATTCCAGACCAGATAATCGGCAATTGCGCTGTTATCAATAGACAGATCCCTTCCGATATTGATCTGAGCGGGTTGGCTTGCAAATTCAAACGACCGACGGGAATGCATATAGTAAAAGGGTTTCTTGCCAAAACGGTCCCGGGCTCCGAATAACTCCTTATTGATCGTATCATAGATCACAAATGCAAACATGCCGTTAAAATGGCCGAGACAATCTGTGCCATATTCGAGGTAAGCAGCACAAATGACTTCCGTATCAGAACTGGTTCTAAAATGGTAATTTCTTTTTTCTAATGCTTTTCTGATCTCCTGATAATTGTAAATTTCACCGTTAAAAACGATGTGGAGATGAAAATAGGAGAACGGTTGATTCGACCGTGAATCCAAGTCAATAATGGCTAACCTGTTGTGTGCAAAAAGGACTTCATCATATCGTTCTATAGCCGTATGATCCGGACCTCTGAATTTAATCCTGGCCATCTTCCTGGAAATCATTTCATCGGAATAAGGTAAAGTTGTACCATAAATACCACACATAGCTAATTGTTAAAGTTGTTATTTGATTAATTCTTCATACTGCGCACTGATCCGGCCCAGGGCATATTTTTGATATACCGTATTTTTAATTTCAACAGCATTCCAATAATCTGTTGTACAAGCCTGAATGACTCTATGCTTAAACCCTTGATGATCATTTTGCGACAGGACATAACCATTAAAACCATCTATGATCAAACCCTTGACGCCGCCTACTTTGAAGGTGACTACGGGGAGGCCAACATTTAATGCTTCTAATACCACATTTGGAAAACCTTCGGTATAAGAACTCAATACCATCAAATCATGCTGCACCATTACTTCCTCAATCTGAATATTACTGATTTCTCCTAAAAAATGGACTCTTGAACTTAAACCCAGGTCCTTTACTTTTTGATGAACTTTATCCTTTAATACTCCGGTACCCACCAGGCTCAAATGATAATTTTCCGGCAACTCTGCGACAATATTAACGAGCCTTTCCAATCCTTTTTCTAATGAAAAGCGGGCGACAACCAGCAGTTTGTAATTTTTACGCCGATTGTTGCGGAGTTCTTTTACTTTAGGTGTATGCAGCACCGGATTTCCAATCACCGTAATTAATGCAGGATTAATATTGTAAGTACTGATTAAAGACTGTTTCATTTCTTCCGACTGACAAACAATCACTTTGTAACCCTTATAACTGATGTTGGTAAAGCGTTCATAAAACCTAAATTTAAAGCCTTCAAACAAGCGTTGTTCATGTGGAATATTTGATGCCCTGGCAACCAGAATCGGAATAACCAAAAATCTGCTGACAAGGGAAACTAAAATATTAATATGACCCGTTGTGGAGAAAACTGCATATGGTTTTTCTTTATTAAGAACTTTATATAAAGCAAAAAAGGATCTGGAAGCCTTTTTGGTGTTCAGATCGATAAATCTAACCCCATCCAACTCCATTGAAAAACAATTGACAGTTGCATCCAGAATCACAATTGTGACATCAAACCTAGTCTTGTTAAAACCCTGGGCCAGATTCCAAAAAACACGTTCTGAGCCACCCGATGCAAGAGAACTTAGAATAAAGAAAACCTTTTTCCTGGATTCGGGATCTTGGTGATCAACTTTATCTATTGCAAAATCCATAGCTAGTTAATAATAATTCTGTTAATAGTTAACCACAGTATCTTAAAATCGCATAAAACGTTATGATGATTGATATACCTCATGTTTTGCCTAATTTTTTCCGGGATGATCTTTTCGATATAGTATGCTTCCGGATCGTCAACCTTTCCAAGGAGTTCACTTTCATTGCAAAATGCTATTGAAGCCCAATCTGTAATGCCTGGTTTTACCGATAAAACTCTGATTTGTTCATCTGTGTATAAGTTTACATATTTCCTTACCTCGGGCCTTGGCCCCACAAAGCTCATATTTCCTTTTAAAATATTCAGCAGTTGAGGTAATTCATCCAGTTTGTATCTTCTTAAAAAATTACCCACTTTGGTTATCCTGTGATCATGATTACCCATGGTGAGCAGGTTTTGATCATGAGAATGAACAAACATGGTCCGAAATTTATAAAGATTGAAGTCCTGCATGTTCATTCCAACCCTTATCTGGCGATAAAATACCCCGCCTTTAGAATCCATGAGAATGAAAATGCTGATGATAATGAAAAGTGGTGAAAATACAATCAAACCAATGGTAGCCAATAAAAGGTCGAAAATCCGTTTCGTGTTCATATGTTTATTTTTAGGTTTACAGCTATTGTATTAGGCTTATTTAGTGGCAACACCTATAATTATATACCTGCTTGCAGGTGGAATGAGTGGATCGATGAGGCGGTCCAATTTTCCAAGTAAAATCCGTTGGCGCTCATTTCTACCCAGACAACCAAAAAATCCAACCGTTATGTAAGTCACTTTATTAAAGGACGAAAAAATTGTTTTTACATCGCTCAATTTTAGATAGCTCCAGTTTTTAGTGCCAAACCGGGATCTTAAAATTTTATGAAAAACAGAAGCATCTAAGTTTTCGGCAAAAAGTAACTTACCTCCTGGCTTCAAAGATTTATGGATTTCATTCACCACCTTAACCTTCGTTTCTTTGTGCGCTTCTCCTTCTATTCCCCCCAAAATAGATTTAAACACAATGAAATCGAAGTGATCTGAATAGGGAATATCAGTAGCATCTATAGCCTCATAGCTGATATTCGATTCGCAATTGTATTTACGATGGATCATTTGGGTATTTTCCCCTGGCTTATCAAGGTTTGAGCAGGTAACCTTATTTTTGTTCAAAGCTAACCATAATGATAAGCCCCCGCCGTACGCCCCCAATTCTAAACACTGATTTTCAGTATGATCAAGCGCTCCAAAACTTTCCCAGAAAGGGAGGGCTCTTGACCAATTTTCGGTATCCCAGCCTATGACGTCTTTCTTAAAATAACTATTCATAAATCATTTTTTCAAACTCAATTACCACCCTGGTCAAATAGATTTCCATGCATAGACCCCCGGCCCCTTAATTTTCGGTTAATATTAAGTCACGCCAATTGTTGGAGATGTTCGTCATAGAATTGGTCTGCTTGATTAACGCTGCATTTTCTGAGACTTTTTCCCTGAGAATGCCATTTGCCAATAGCTCATTTAAGGCACTGGAAAGTTCTGCTGGATTGTTTTTCTTTACCAAAATTCCATTTATTCTGTTTTCTATAATTTCCGAAGGACCAAATTCACAATCAACGGCTATGCAAGGGCAGCCAAAACTCA
>CAMLDJ010000191.1 GCA_946478755.1 uncultured Pedobacter sp.
ACTCGATCTTACCTACAGACTTGATGCATCATCTGTTTCCGGTTTTGATAATCCTTTTGCTAAAAATCCTTCTATAGGATTTAGATGGAACTTCAACAGAGAAAATTTTTTGGCTAGTTCTAAATGGTTGTCATCCGGTGATATCCGCATGAGCTGGGGCAGGAATATACAGCCTACGGGAGATATTTATTCGCTGTACGGAACCTATGCTCCAACAGGTAACTATGTTGGCGTACCCCGTATCGGTATAAACTATGGCAGTTTGCCGAACAGTGTTTTACAGCCGTCGACCAATACTACATATAATTTTGGTGTAGATATGGGTTTCTTCGATAGTAAAATAGAATTTATGTTCGATGCTTACTATAAAAAAGTAACCAACCTCAAACGCGACATGGCGCTTTCGAGTATGACCGGTTTTGGACAGGTATCCAGTAATGATGCCGGCCTGATAGATTATGGTTATGAGCTGTCGGTGGTACTGCGGCCTCTACATAAAAATAGTCCTGTAAATTGGAGTATATCTGTAAATGGTGCCATAAACCATGATGTGCTAACCCGGCTGCCCGGTAATATAAACCAGATCGTAATCGATGGAGACCCAACAAAGAACAACCCCGCAACCGTGCTGCGTGTAGGCCGGAATACCCTGTCAAATTTTCTGTTGAACAATCAGGGAGTATATGGTAGCAATGCTGCGGTTCCTGTTGATCCGGCCACGGGCCTCTTGTACCGCACCGATAATAGCTCTACTGCATTTTTTAGAGCTGGAGACCCGATCTGGCAAGATTTAGACGGAGATTATATTCTGACAAACAAAGACCGGATGGTGTTGGGTAACTCCCAGCCGATTGTAACCGGAGGATTAAATACCTATCTGTCCTACAAAAACTTTTCCCTTAATGTGAACGGTTCATTTACCTTAAAAAGAGATATCATTAACGATGCGTTAGCCTCCAGGTTAAGGTTGGTTAGCAATCCTTTTGGATCAAGTGTATACTTACCTCTTTCGGATGTCAATTACTATGGTTCTTCAGGTGCAGCGGCGGCTTATCCAAATCCTTTTGACTATACCCGTTCTGGTATTATCAATCCTTTCAGGTCTAACCAGTCACTTTTCCAGGAGGATGGCAGCTATTTCAAGTTGAACAATGTAACCTTCGGTTATACCCTGGGAAAACAACTTGCAAAGAGAATGGGCCTTAATATGGCCAGGGTTTACCTCTCGGCAAATAATGTGGTTACTTTTTCTTCATACTCAGGGCCAAATCCGGAGAATGTTACCGCTTTAGGTTATGATTCTTCCGCTGGTTATCCCGTTTCCCGCACCTATAACCTGGGTGTCAATGTAGAATTTTAATGATTTAACCCACAATCAAAAGAAAATGAAAACACACTCCTTTTATATATTACTTCTCGCAGTCTGCATCTCAAATTCTGCCTGCAAGAAATTTCTGGATGTAAAGCCCCTGGATAAATTAAGTGGTAATGTCTTCTGGCAGTCGCAGTCTGATGTCGAATCATTTACCAGTGATCAATACGCAAACCTCAGAAACAAGTTTACCAGCACCTCTTTTATTCCCGCTACAGGCGAACTGCGTTCGGGATACATCCTGCCTACAATATTAAATAATTCTAATTCTGTAGGGGAAAAAAATATCCGCCTGGTTTATACACAGTTTGCAACGAATAACCTGAAAACAAATACAGGCGTACTGTCCTCTACCCAGGCCTGGAATG
The DNA here is from genome assembly GCA_946478755.1 of uncultured Pedobacter sp. The sequence goes on from CAMLDJ010000191.1 coordinate 1,741, forward strand.
GGCTTGGCTTTGACTCGATCACCAAGTGGTATGAATTTTATTCTGTTATACAGGGAGCCAACATTCTGTACGAACGGGTTAATAATGGTGTTCCCGGCCTCTCAGGTGATGATAAGAAAAAGTATCAGGCAGAGGCTGTTTTTCTGCGCTGCCTGACTTATTTTTTCATGGTCAGGCTATACGGTGATGTACCATATTATACAAAAGCTTATCAGCAGGACCCATTGCCCAGGGAAAAAGCTGTATCTGTGATCAATCAATGTATCGCTGATCTTAAGGCAAACCTGGATAATTTACCATTGGTTTACCCTGATCCCGCATTAAGAGCTGTTAGGGCAACAAAGGGGGCAGCGCTTGATCTGCTGATGAATATGAATATGTGGAATGCAGGCTTTGATAGTGGTAATAAGTTGAAATATTATCAGCAGGCAGCAGATCTGGGCAGTGAACTGATCAGTAGCAATGTATACCAGTTACTTCCCCTTGATAACTTTAGCGAGGTAATGAAAGGCAGGAGCAATGAAGGGATCTTTGAATTCAATCAAAGTATAAATTATGAGTCCGCACCTAATTTTAGGGCTTTTTTTGGAGAGATGATGCTTAGATATCCGAATAAAAATAGCGGAACCGACAACAGCTCAAGCCATGCTTATTTTAGGGCAGATTACCTGCTGCGTTTGTATCCGGCAGGTATAGCAGATAAGCGCAAGGATCTTTGGTTTGATAACAATATGCTCAGCCAGGATGGGAATTTTCAACTGCTCAAATTTAAAGGCAATCTGGCCTCTAACCAGAGTAGTCCGGAATGGGGCCTGATCATTTTTAGATTCGCCGAAGCAATTTTGCTCAGGGCTGAAGCGCTTGCAGAGCTGGGCGGACAGGATGTAGAAGCGATAAAAATGCTGAATATGATAAGACGCAGGGCCATGGCACCTGAGTATATAGGAATAGGTGGGCAAGATCTGAAAAATGCAATCTTCAACGAACGCTGTAAGGAACTGATGGGTGAAGGACATTTGTATTTCGACCTCATCAGGACCGGAAGGATCTTAAACCCGCAGTGGACAGTTAATCCGCTTTCGCCAGATCAGTTTGCCAGGGGCGGATGGACCTGGCCGATAGATGTTTCTGCACTATACAACAACCCATATATGAAATTAAATGAGTACTGGCAATAATAAATGCTAAGCGATATGAGAAATTATTTTAAAAAAATAAGATGGGGGCTGGGATTATTTTATTTGATCCTGTTATTATTGGCTTCCTGTAAAAAAGATAAATATTATTTTGACGGCGGTAAATCTGATCCCAATTTCAAAGGAACCATGCTGCAGTACCTACAGTCAAAGCCGGTGCAATTCGACACAATTGCACAGATTATAAAAATTGCAGGTCTTGAAAAAGAATTTCAGCAGGATGAACTGACATTTTTTGCGCCAACAGATCAGTCGGTCAGGTCGGCCCTAAAAAACACCAATAACTACCTCTACCAAACCGGTAAAGACACGCTTAAAGTGCTGACTGACATTCGGCCGCAGATATGGCGTAAATACCTGATGATGTATATGTTTAAAGGTGCAAACAGAATGAAAGATTATTACCAGTTGGATATCAATCTTAAATCGGTTTATCCCGGACAGAACTATTATTCTTACAACAATGTAATTTTTAACATCGGGGTGATATTTGATGACATCAACGGGATCAAATATGCAGGTTACAGGCATCTTACGATCGGTTATGTCACAGATCTCAATAAACCTACTGATAGCTGGGTTAGTGCCGATATTTCATCATCAGATATTAAACCGCTTAATGGTGTGGTACATACGCTTAATACCAATCATATTTTCGGATTTGATTACGGATTTGTTTATGATGTTTATGCCGGTAAATGATCAAGATGTTCAGATTTTATAAAACGGAAGTACTTAAAATTAAGATAATGAAATCAAAATATATCAGTTTAACACTGGCTTTTTTAACCATACTTTTTATTATGGCCTGCAAAAAAAGTGAAGTTTATGAAAATCCCTATGAGGGTGGAAAGCAACCCTTAGGGATCAGCCTCAGTCTCACCACGGCTCCTGTGCCTCAGGAAGCAACCGGTGGAAGTACGGTTACATTTGCCGCAACAGGTTTATTGCCGTATAAAGACCTGGCTGTATTTTCTTTTAATGGGCAGAAGGCTGAAATACTCAGTATTACAGAAACTGGTATTACCGTCAAAGTACCTGAAGATGCCAGCACGGGTGTTGCTACCTTATCTATAAACGACCAGGTGTTTTTTGGACCAAGGTTTAAGGTCAGTGGAAAGATCAGTATTGATCCGGAGTTTAGGGTTAGCGGTGGCGCAAACAGGGACATTTTTGCTTATTACCCATTAACAGATGATCGGTTTATTTTTCTTGGCGCATTTACCGATTATGATGGCAAAGGCATCATCACTCCGGTGAACCGCATTGCACGCGTATTTAAAAACGGGAGTGCCGATATTTCTTTCCGTTCAGGTGGTGCAGACGGTTCATTGTACGGAATCGCTCCACTGGAAGATAAATATATAACCGCAGGCAGTTTTTCGGGCTTTTATTTTAACGCCGGAAGATCTATTTTGACAAATATTAATAACATTACCCAGCTTAGTGCCAGTGGCGAAGTGGATTCGGTGCTTGTAGATACTTATAGTACCAACCATAGCCTGGCTCCGGGTATTCCGGCCACAGGAAAGAAAAAGGCCGTTCCTGCTTTTAATGGAGGAACTAATTCTACCATTGGAAAAATTTATAGTTACCAGAATAAATTAACCGCAACCGGTAACTTCAAGTATTATGTCAGCAAACGATATGATATTTCCAGAAAACCGGTCATAATCTCCGGTGTCACACTTTATGCCGATAGTATTGTCACCGACAGTGTAGAGACCCCTCAGGTTGTCCGTTTCAATGCCGATGGATCACTGGACAAAACGTTCCGGTTCAATAGTGCAAATAATATGGGGCTGCCTGCCGGAAACGGGTTTGTCTCCAGCTCCTACATGCAGGCTGACGGAAAGCTGATTGTGGTTGGATCTTTTAATAAGTTTGATGAGCTTCCTGCCGGGCGGATCGTTCGCTTGAATTTAACTGGAACAGTTGATCCTGTTTTTAATTCGGGTACAGGCGCAGATCAGTCCATTGGTTCGATAACCTACAATCCGCTTAACCGGAAGTACTTAATTACAGGTTCTTTTACTAGTTACAACGGCGTGCCAGCCAATGGAATCGCCCTGCTTAATGAGGATGGTTCCATCGATCAGTCATTTGTATCAAAAGGATTTTCCTCTGATGGCGGCGCTACTTTTGCCAAACAGCTTTCAAACGGTATGATCGTAGTGAGCGGTGTCTTTTCCACTTATAATGGCATCAGGCGATCAGGCTTTATGGTGTTAACACCTACGGGAGATTTAGCCAAGGGTTATAATGCGATCGGAAGTATCAAGGGATATGTGAATGATCTTTATGAAACAACCAATTCAACCGGGCAGATGGCAGTTATGCTTATCGGATCATTTAGCCAGATCGATGGTACAACAGCAAATAACATTACCCGCTTAGTATTTGAAAAATAGACCGGAAAATCTTTTAATAGTTAAGAAAATGAAGAATTATAGATTGATAACAGGCATGATAGCACTTTTTACCCTGGGTATTGTGGTATTATCATGCAATAGTGGATTTGATAAGCTGCTGCCATCAAAGGAGTACAACGATTCGACAACCGCAATAGCAAAAGGCAGGAAAGTTTTATACCTGATTGTAGACGGGGCAAGAGGTTGGTCAGTACGGGATGCCCAGGCCCCTAATATTACTGCATTGACTAAAAATGCGACCTATTCGTGGAATTCCCTTAGTGATAGTCTGTCAAATGATGGCAATGGCTGGGCAGATTTGCTTACGGGCGTTAATAAAGCAAAACATAAAATTATTGATGATTCTTTTACCGGAAATAAACTGGATCAGTATCCGGAGATCTTCCAGCGGATTAAAGCTATAAAGCCAGATACAAGAACAGCCGCATTTGCTGCTTCGGTACTCTTTAAAGATAAATTAACTACAGGTGCCGATATCAGTCAATCCTACAGCACTGATGCAGAAGTTAAAACCGCGATTATTTCTGAACTTGGAAACGATGCTTCTGCTTTGATAGTAGGGCAGTTTGGAGCGGTTAATGCTGCCGGAATCCAATTTGGGTACGACAATTCCTTTCCTGCTTATAAAGATGCCATTTTGCAGTTTGATCAATATCTTGGAGAAATCCTCGCGGCGTTGAAATCCAGAAAGAACTATGCAAAAGAGGACTGGCTGATCGTGTTGACTTCCAATCACGGCGGACAAGCAGTAATTCCGGTTGAGCAAGATGACAAAACCATTTTTAGCTATCCCAAAGCCAATACGTTTACAATTATAGCCAACATCGGTTATAAGCCGTATCTGATTGATAAACCGTTCACCGGTAATAAGTATACGGGTAAATTTTTGCGCTTGTATTCCAATCCCGCCAGTTCAGCCGCAACTCCGGCAACCTCGGTCCGGGCTGAAGTCAAGAATAACAATAACATCTATAATTTTGGAGATACCATATCTTTTACGATCGAATTAAAGGTCAAAAAAAATATTCGGGGTACCAGTTATCGATATGAGTGGCCGGTATTTTTCTCTAAAAGATTTGATAAGACCAAAAAGGTCGGAAATGGATGGGGATTTGGTTGGGAGTCGGATAAATGGCGGTTTTTTATGGGAGCACCCGGCCAAGATCATCAAGCAGCTGACGATCCAACGAATCTTATCGATGGCAATTGGCATAGCCTTGCTGTTGTGGTTTTGAACCGCGATTTTAAAAGAGTAATCCGTTATTTCCGTGATGGCAAATATGTGGCAGAGAAAATATTGCCAGACAATTTCGGAACAATGAATAACTCTGCACCCTTACAAATGGGCCTCATTCCCGTCGATCTTAATAATCCTTTTGATGGTTACCTTAGTGATATCCGCATCTGGAAAGCAGCGCTACCTGATGCTGTGATTTCCCAATTTTCCTGCGATACGAGGGTCAATCAGTCACATCCCTACTGGAATCGCCTAATTGGTTATTGGCCGGCAAATGATGGCAGTGGCTTGATTATCAAAGATGAAAGCCCCGCCAAAAATGATTTTTATATTTCAGTTGGTACCGGTACTACTTTACAATGGAATACTTTAAATGATATCATCTGTCCACCTCCCACAGGTGATTTAGCCTTGCTGGTTCCTAAAACCACAGATCTTACACCTCAGATCCTGAGCTGGCTGGCCATTGCGCCGCCTGATAGCTGGAAACTGGATGGAAGGGTCTGGTTAAATCAATAAGGTTTTTTTATTAGTTTTGATGATGAACGAAGAAATCCCGTTCATCATCAAGCTGATTTTTAAATACATATGAAACCGACCTGGCCAGTCCTGATCATGGCTGTGCATTAACTTAATCACAATATGAAGTATTTATTGACCTGTTTTTTATCTTTTTTCTCTCTCTATGGTTTTTCTCAGCATAACAATAGTTTAAAATTGTGGTATAACAAACCTGCAGAGAAATGGGTAGAGGCTTTACCTGTTGGGAATGGAAGAATAGGCGCCATGGTTTTTGGAGGAATAGAACAAGAACTTTTACAGCTTAATGAAAGTACATTGTGGAGCGGCGGCCCAGTAAAAAAAGACGTAAACCCAGAAGCTAAAAATTACCTTCCCAAATTACGCGAAGCATTATTAAAAAACGAAAATTATACAGAAGCAAACCAACTGTCTAAAAAGATGCAGGGACTTTATTCACAGTCCTATCTGCCAATGGGCGATATAATGATCGAGCACGATTTTGGAAGCTCGAAAGCCGATAACTACTACCGGGATCTGAATCTGAAAAACGGACTGTCTACTACGCGCTTCACTGTCAATGGTGTAGAGTATACGAGGGAGATTTTTACTTCCGCCCCAGATAACATAATGGTAATCAGAATCAGGGCAAATCAGGTTGGTAAACTAAAATTTACGGTAGCTGTAAATAGTTTGCTTAATTACCGGTTATCCACGCAGTTTAATAACGAACTTATTGTAAGCGGCAAGGCACCGACCAATGTAAATCCGTCATATTATAATCCTAAAGGTGTAGAGCCTGTTATTTACGGAGATACGGGCCGATGCAACGGAATGCGGTTTCAATACAGGATAAAAGCAATAAGCAAAGATGGAAGTGTGAATACGCAAAACGATCATTTGCTCATATCTGGCGCTACCGAAGTATGGTTATATGTAGCTGTGGCCACAAGCTATAATGGCTTTGATAAATGTCCGGATAAAGAAGGAAAGGATGAAAATAAACTGGTTTCCGATCTGATTGATAAAGCTTCCAAAAAGACTTATCAACATATTTTTAATGCACATGTTGCTGATTTTAAAAAATATTTCGACCGGGTATCTTTCCATGTTAGGGATACGCTGGCTAATAATCCTAATGCCAATCTGCCTGCTGATGAAAGGTTAAAACGATATGCTTCGGGAATTTATGATCCAGGTTTGGAAACACTATATTTTCAATATGGAAGGTACCTGCTAATGTCCTCATCCCGTCCGGGCGGACCGCCGGCAAATCTTCAGGGAATCTGGAACAAGGAGCTCCGGGCGCCATGGAGTTCAAATTACACGATTAATATCAATACCCAGATGAATTACTGGCCTGCAGAAATAACCAATCTTTCAGAAATGCATATGCCACTTTTGAACTGGATACAAAGTTTGTCGAAAACTGGAAAAGCAACCGCAAAGGAATTTTACAACGCAAACGGTTGGGTTGCACACCACAATTCGGATTTATGGGCTTTAAGCAACCCGGTAGGAGATAGGGGTGCCGGCGACCCTGTTTGGGCGAACTGGGCAATGGGCGGAAACTGGCTTTGTCAGCATTTGTATGAACATTACCGATATACCGGAGATAAGAAATTCCTTGTCGAAAAGGCCTATCCGGTGATGAAGGGAGCTGCACTTTTTATACTTGACTGGCTGGTTGAAGACAAGGATGGTTATCTGGTTACCGCGCCTGCAACCTCTCCAGAAAATAAGTTTAAAGATATGGCCGGAAATCAACAGTCGGTATCTGTGGCAACCACAATGGATATGTCAATTATCAGGGATCTTTTTGCAAACGTGATAGAAGCTGCAAATGTGATAGGTACAGATAATACTTTTCGGGATTTACTGATTTCAAAACAAAAGAAACTCTACCCATTAAAGATCGGAAGTAAAGGACAGATCCAGGAATGGTATAAAGATTTCCCCGAAACGGATATCCATCACCGGCATGCTTCACATCTTTTTGGTTTATACCCGGGCAGGGAGATCTCACCTTTAACACCGGAATATTTTAATGCGGCACGAAAATCCCTTGAAATACGGGGAGATGATGGGACCGGCTGGAGTAAAGGCTGGAAGATTAACTGGTGGGCAAGACTACAGGATGGCGACCATGCATATAGCCTGATCCGCCAATTGTTAAACTATGTGGAAACTACTGGTGGCAGTGTTATGGGCGGTGGTACCTATCCGAATTTTTTTGATGCACATCCGCCGTTCCAGATTGATGGCAACTTTGCCGGTACAGCAGGAATGGCTGAAATGCTGATGCAGAGTCACCTCGGCTATATCCAGTTATTGCCAGCATTACCAAAAGCCTGGAATGAAGGTGAAATAAAAGGCCTTAAGGCCCGGGGGGGATTTGAAATAGCGATTACCTGGAAAAACATGAAGTTGCAGGCAGGGTCGATAAAATCTATAAATGGGAATGAATGTATTTTGCAGACAGATCTGCCAATAAGGATAAATGGAGCAAAGACCAGCTCCAAAAAAAATACCGGAGGCTACGAGACTAAGTTTAAAACCAGTAAAAATAAAACGTATCAATTTACCGCTTTATAGCAAAAAAATTGCGATAGGTGCGGCCTTAGCTTTTAATTTGAAGACTAGCGCAATAGACCACTGGCTAAATTAGGCCATTTGCCATATCGTTTTCTGGAATTTAACTGCCTATTTTATTTGAAACATTTTTATCCGGTTGTTCTTTGTCTTTAACGTCTCACCTGACTTGGAGGAATACCAAACTTTCTCTTGAATGCACTACTAAAGTGCTGCAATGAACAGTAGCCCAATTCAAAAGCAATTTCGGTAGCTTGTTTTTTACCTTCGAGCAGATCATTTTTTGAAAGATCTAAACGTAAGTCAGATAAATAAGAAAAAGCTGTCTGATTAAACATTTCTTTAAATCCCCGCTTGAGTTTATATTCATTTATCCCCACTATTTTTGCCAATTCTACCAGCGTTGGTGGGGATTCAATATTTTTAACCAAATAATCACGGGCAAATACAATTCGTTCTTTGTCGTAATCATGTTTTATGTATTCAGATTTTGAGTTTTGAAAGTTATTAAACGATTCGGCTTGCAAAACAAGTAGTTCAATCGTTTTC
>CAMLDJ010000192.1 GCA_946478755.1 uncultured Pedobacter sp.
TTTAGATCGTGGCGAAATCTGCCTGTTTGGGATCTCTTCAATATGAATGACAGAGTGCTAGGCCATGGTGGCTCTCACCCTCATCTGGTACATGAGCTCATCTCTGCATTGATCCAGGAGCGGGTACCTTTCCCTGATGCGAGGCAATCGGCAAATATTACCTGTGTAGGTATTCTTGCCCACGAAAGTGCGATGGAAGCCGGTCATAAAATAAAACGCCCAAACTTCACAATCTCTTAAGTAGATTTATTGTTGCCCTGTAGGTGGGAATTAGGCTTTTATCAATAGAAGTGGAGTTCAAGGCATTTAGTAACAACTATCCCCCAAGGTAATGAAGGGATAGTTGTTGCAATGATAATTAATCCTGTTTAGCTCTCATTAGTTTGATCACTCTTTAACATGAACAGGTATGCCACCAAGCCAGGTTTCCAGTACTGGGATGTTCCGCATTTTCATGTATTGCTCAGATGGGGTGGTTAATGATAGGGGATCCTGTTCAAGGATGACGAAATCGGCAAAGTAGCCTTCGTCCAATGACCCGGCCCACTGGTCGGCATAACATTGCCACGCGGCATCATAGGTGACTGCAACCAGGGCCTGTTCTGGTGTAATGCACTCGCTGGGATTTAATACTTCACCGTTTGCCGTATTCTCTTCCATTATCCTGGTAATGGATTGTTCCATCATTCTCAATGGACCCAATGGGCTTACTTCGTTGTCGCTGTGTAGCGTGATCCTCATTCCGGCGGCAAGTGTGGAACCGCAAAGATCGAGCATCTGGGCTTTTGCGCTGCCAAATATGACCTGGCTGAAAGCATGGCCCCAATATCCTACGTGGCCAATAAGGAAACTTGGTGAAACGCCCATTTTGAGCATTGTTGATATCTGGTCTGCTGTTAGAAGTGAGCAGTGTTCTATGCGGTTGCGCAGCTCGGTAACGTTGGGCTGAGTGAGGGCAGTTTGGTAGGCTTCTATTGCGAAGGTTACTGCCTGGTCGCCATTGGCATGGATCATCAGGGGCCAGCCTTTTGCTATAACACCACTGATCAGTGATTGATAGTTTTGTGGAATGGTACCTGTAGGGGTGTTTGGTTGTGGGAAATTGAATATCCCTGTATTATTAGCTGGCTTGCAAAGATAAGGTGTACTCTGGTAGCCGGTGAGGCCCTGGTTTGAACCGTCCGAAACAACTTTTACGTGGCCATTATACACAGGCGAGTAACTGGCTGTGTCTGGGTATTTGCCAAGGTTGTCTACCTCGGTCTGGGTGGAACATAGCAATGCGCCCCCGATCCGGACCAGCTCGGGATTACTGCTCAAGTATTGCAGTAAAATCTTTTCAAAATTGGTGTTCAGTCCTGCATCGTACATGAAGGTCGCTCCCCTTTGATTCGCCAGTTTAAAAAGTTCTGTGAGGTAGCTATCGATGTTGTTCGCCATTGCTATAACCTGTTGTTTGATCACGGTGAGCGCTGGGGTCATCATTAAACTTTCCTGTAGTTGACCTTTAGTTCTTGCAATGTATAAATCCACTAATTTGTATTCCTTTCGCACATCTTCATTGTTATTAAAAACGTAATGTAATGCGCTGGTATTCAAATAAAGGGTGTGCATTGAGGCACTCAGTAGCATCATCGGTATGTCTTTTCTAATGCCGTCAAGTATGTGATTATCTATCGTGACCAATTCCTCTTCGCCGTTTTTGTTGACCACAAAAGGCATCAGCGAGGGATCAAGCCCCTTGCCTAGGATAACATATTGAAAATTATCAGGGAGGTTATCGTTGATGATTTTTCCAACTGAATCCAGGTTGTATGTTTCGAGTAAATCCTGACCTTTGAAAGGGCTTACATCTGCCCATTCTGTCATCATGGCGGTTGGAACGATGTGTACGTGCGGCTCGATCAGTCCAGGGAGCAGGGTTTGTGTGCCGGTAAGTTCTTTGGTCTTGTAACCGGGATAGTTTTGTTCCATATATGCTGTTACTGCACTTTGGGTGCCATTGACCACAACGTTTCCGTCTGCTATTCCGATGGCTTCAACGGTACCCGTGGATCCTCCAGTCATCGGACGGATGGTGCCGCCGGTGATTAATAGGGTTTGGGGCTGTTGTTTGGCTTTAAGCCCGGGGCCTGGTTTCATTTTTGCGAGGTTTTCAGGACTGAAAAGCTCTTCTTTGAGAATTTCTAAAACAGGATTGTTGCAGGCGCATTGTGTGCAGCCATGATGGTGTACGTGTTGGTTTTCCATTGGTTGATTAAGGGTGTTAATGATAAGTTTTGTTGTATGTCCCAAAATACAGCATTTTATTTGTGTACTGTCTTTGTTGGCTTGTGTAGTTCATATTGGGGATTGATTGGTGGGCTGATGTGTATAAGTCCTGTTCGGGTATTGGAGCTTTAAATGAATGTTTTCGTAGTGTTACGATGTTTTTTTTGTATTCATAGGCGTTCATGTTTGTGGTGTTATTTATAATCTTTTCATTCATTTTCCGATAGCATGCCCAAAAAATTGACGTTTCGGTAGATTTTCTTTTGAAGTTCAGTTGTAAATATTTATTTAGCGATCACTTCGAATCGAGTATTCCAGGTAAGCCACTCACTGGGTACATCACTTTTCTTTGTACAGATTCTTATGAAAATATTCTACAAATCAATGACAGGAGTTTATCCTCAGACAGCGAAGTTCCTCGGGAAAATTTAAAATATACTTGGAAAATAATAGAGCTAAAAAAACACCCAACTACACTTTAATGGATGTAAAATTGGGTGTTAATTATGTAACTATTTGATTTTTAGGTTGCTTTAGGGAGTTGAGCCTTTGATTGTACTACTACAAACTTATTTACGAATGGCTAAAGGTATGCCCATTCAATGATTTGTTTAATGGTCTTCTTTATTTCGGCCTGTGCTTCCTCTTTCCTGATATCAACTCCACAGATCAGGCCATTATTTGTATGAGCAATTAAGGTAATGTAATATATGCCACCAATTAGAAGGGCAGCAACCGGCCTGATATTTTTATCTTTGCCTTTAAAGTATTTGTCAGTAAGTTCACTAAAAAACTGCTCTCCCAGAGATTCACGTCTCTCATTTAACTCCTCTAATACTTTTGAACTTTCGCATACCCCCCAACTGATGATCTTTCGCATTTCTTCATTTGCAATTAAAGAATCGAGCTGATCTTCCAGTAAATGATACAACATCTCTTTGCCCTGATCGCTTCTGTTTTGCTCGATTATTTCTTTTGATTGATCGATATTTGCAGTATAAAAATCGCTATTGTTCAGGTATTCCTTTACCAGGCCTTCCATACTGCCGAAATAATCATAAACCAATTTTCGGTCTACTTCGGCTTTTAATGCTACTTTACTAACGTTTAAGCCGGTAAAACCGTCATTTTTTAAGATTTTACCAACTGCGGCCATAAGTTTTTGTTTTGTCCATTCTTTATTTCTGATGGGGCCGCTCGTAGGTTTTCTTGTCATTCGGGGGGGTGGGTTACAACAATTTCTTGATCTCCGGAGATTATCCAAATATATATAATGCAGCGCTATTTGTTCCATCTTTTTCAATAGAACACATTGAAACGGCACTATTTTGCTGCATTGCTTTTTAATAATTTGTAATTTATCCCTTTTCAGCAAATAAATAAAGACACTAAATATTTTTGGCCTTTACCTCTTGCAGCACATTTTTTATTACGGTTTTGATCTTTGGAAGAAGACCGCTGTCGCTGCGTTTTTCTGAAAGTAGGGTGCTGATGAGACTAGTTATTTCCTTGATCGAAAATGGTTTTTCCAATATCGCATCGCAACCATAATCAGACAATGAAAATAGTATTTTAGTATAGGCAGAAATAATGATGATAGGGATGTACTCAAATCCATCGATAGCGCGGATGGCACTACAAAGCTCTCCTCCGTTCCATTCAGGTAACATATAGTCCAAAATGATCAAATCCGGACGGTAATGCTCAATTTGTTTAACCGCTTTCTCCGGATCATGGCAACCCTGGCATTGATAACCGTACAACTTAAGAATTTCTTGCAGCGTTTCCAGTAACACCAGGTCATCCTCTACAATAAATATTTTTTTTGTTTCCATAATCTTCTCATTGTTAGTGTTATATGTTTTTGAAAATCCTTCAATTGTATGGATATATGCTGATGCCCTCCAAAAAGTTCATGTTTTTTTGCCTATTGCAATGGTTTGATTTCCAGGTCATCGAGTTGCGCGATCCGGAAGATTTCTTTTGAAATAATCGCTACGTTTTCCTTTAGTTGCTCCAGGTTGCAGGATATTGTTCCTAATGGTACCGGAAGACCCGCAATCTCCTCGATAAGTTCCATCTGGATCATACAGGCTCCTAAAGATTCCTTTTTCCCTTTGAGCATGTTAAAGGTTTCAAGTGCAGATTTCCGGTCTGTTCCAAGCGTAAATTTTCCATAGGTAATTTTGGTGCCCTTTAAATGAAGCACCACTATTATTGCTAATGTAGATTCCATTTCGTTTAGGTTTTATTTTCTATGATCAGTATGCTTCGGGATTAAAAAAAATGCCGCACTAAGCGGCATTTTCAATTTACTAGCGAATCTCGATCTGTCTTGAAACTGCCTTTGCTTCCTCTTTTTTTGGAAGTGCGAGCTTAAGTACCCCGTCGACATAACTTGCCTGGATACGGTCCACATCGGCACTTTCAGGAAGTATGAATGCCCTGGTGAAAGCCGAGTAGCTGAATTCACGTCTGTTGTAGGTTTTTTCCAATGTGTTGTTTTCGCTGTACTGCCCGGTAGAAATAGTTAGCATATCCCGCTCTACAGAAACTTTAAAATCTTCTTTTTTCAGGCCGGGAGCGGCAAGCTCGATATGATATTCTTCACCGGACTCTAAAATGTTTACAGCAGGAAGGCTGTTGATTCGGCGGTCTGCAAAAAATGTGTCGCCCAGTACGGATTCGAAAATGTCATTAAAGCCTGGCAATAATGTACTGTTTTTCTTTTCTGGATTGAATTTAACCAATGTCATAGTGTGTTCTCCTTTTTAAAAAAAATAGACTATTAATCAATTAATTTTCTCTAAAACCTTTAAGCGGTTTTGAAATATCAACTTCAAGTGTTGTGCCAACGGTACTTTTAAGAATATTCACGTACTTTTTAGAAACCCTGGCTGAAAAATTTTCATAAATTCTGAACTTTTTTCAGCTTTGAACTGAAAAATTTTCAGTTCGCTGGTCGGATGGTTATAAATTGATATAGGCTTTCAAAGCCGTTACTGGTATTTTAAGTTCATGACTGACCATGCTAATAAACACTTTTAGTCTATATTTCTGGAGAATCTGGGCGAGAGCAGCTTCAAGAGAGATTTCCTCTCCAGCCGAGTAACCATTTAGTTCTCTCATGCTTTTAGATGAAAGAAAAGTGCCTGGACGAACAACTGAGTGTATATTTTAGTGCTATCGTGGCAAGCCTACCAAACATAATTAACCTCCATCAACTATACCACGCAGGCCTGTACAAGATTTATCAAGGCGTCTTTAAAAATCAGCATATAATTTATATGCAAAATCTATAAAGGTGTTATGCCAATCTAAGCATACTGGTTTACCCGGGCAACGAAATGGTCGATATTAAAGGGCTTTGCTATAAATTCTGCGCCACAGCCCGAACCCAAAATTTCGTTCTTGGTCGTGTTGGCAGACATCATGATGATATTAATGACTGAAGTACGTTCATCCATGCGCAATTGCCTGCAGATATCGAGCCCGTTACCGTCGGGCAACATGATATCAAGAATCGCTATATCAGGCAATCTCTGCGAGATCATATGGTTGAACGCCGCGACGGTAGGGCAGCCATTTACTTCATAGCCTTCTTCGGACAGGATATAACTGACCACTTCACTGATATCTGCGTCGTCCTCCAGGACATAAACTAATTTTTTGCTCATTTGTGTTTGTTATATTAGATGTTAGTGTGTGTGTTGAATACAGGGACCGCAAATTTAAATGCAGCACCTCTACCGGGTTCGCTTTCTACCCATATCCTCCCCCCATGGCGTTCAATAATCTCCTTGGTAATGTAAAGGCCAAGTCCAAGCCCAGATATATTACGGTCCTTTTCTCTTACCCTGTAAAACTGGCTGAATATATGGACCTGTTCGGCGGCAGGAATCCCTGCGCCATAATCTATCACCGAAATAATTATTTCATGGTCACGGTTTACAGCCGTTATATTAATATCCCGGGAGTGGGGCGCATACTTTACTGCATTGCCAATCAGGTTCGTGATTACCTGTTCCATCCGCATTTTATCCCCATTCAATACAAGGTCTCCCTCGCGGGTATAAATATAATTGTGTCCGGGAACGGTCTGCTCAAATGTTTCGCAGATATCACCGATCAGTGCACCAAGGTCCAACTGTTCAAAATTAAACTGTAATTTGCCAGCCTGGACCTTGGAAATGTCAAACAGGTCATTGATAAGGATATTGAGTTTGTCTACCTGCCTGATCGCCTTGTCTAAAAAAACTTTATTCATACCATCTGAAGCTGTTTTTTGAAGCACCTGAAGAAAGCCGCTCATAGAGGTGAGTGGTGTTTTGAGTTCATGTGAAGCCAAGGCTATAAATTCATCTTTTTTAAGGCTAAGGGTTTTGACCTCTTCAAAAAGTTTTGAGTTATCGAGTGCTATGGCTGCCTGAGAGGCAACCCCAACCACCAGTTCTTCATGATCCTGCAGAAATATGCCGGGTTCTGGGTGACCAAAGAAAAGCCCGCCAATTACTGTGCCTGTTGATGAAATAACAGGGACAGCCAGATAACTGACCACAGGCAGGTGTCCATCGGGCATCCCAAAATGGGGAGCCATTTTGCCATAACGTTCATCTTTTTTAATGTTGTCTACACGCACCACTCCCTCACCGCTGAAGGTGGTGTGGAATACTGCTGTATTACGGGGCATACCAAATTTTTCAAATGCCTCACGAGGAGCGCCCGAGAGCGTATAGAGCATGTAAGATTCACCTTCCTCATTGATTTTATTGTAAAAGAAAGCGCCAAATGCCGCCCCGGTAAGTTTTGTTGTCGCATCGGTCACTTTCTGTAAAATGACATTGACATCCAGTTGTTCACTGATGCTCTTGCCTATCGAATTCAGGATCATGAGCTTTTGGGAATTGCTTTTTAAGGCATTTTCTGCTTCTCTCTGGGCAGTGATATCCCTGGCTACTTTTGAAGCGCCAACGATTATCCCATCACTGTTCTTTATCGGGGACACTGTTAAGGAGACCTGGATTTTCCTGTTTTCCTTACTTATCCTTATGGTTTGAAAGTGATCTATCTTTATACCTCTTTTGATACTGCTTATAATGCGTTCCTCCTCATCAAGGCGGTCTGGCGGGATCAATATGGAGATGTGGCGACCAACGGCTTCGTTTTCGCTATAGCCAAAAATATTTTCTGCACCTTTATTCCATGTGGTGATTATACCAGCGAGCGTTTTGCTTACGATGGCATCATCGGAACTCTCAACTATGGCAGCCAATGCGGCCTGCTTCTCATCGGCGAGTTTTTGGGCTGTAATGTTACGCGCAACCTTACTCACCCCAATAATGTGGCCCTGTTTGTTCCTTATGGGCGATACGGTAAGCGATATAGGTATTTCAGTTCCGTCCTTGGCCAGACGTACTGTCTTGTAATATTCGATTTTTTTGCCTGCCCTTATCTTATTGATAATATAATCTTCTTCATGTATCCGATCCTGAGGGATGAGGATGGTAATATGCTTCCCGATTACTTCTGATGCAGCATAACCAAAAATTTCCTGCGCTCCATTGTTCCAGCTGGTGATAAAACCATCTAGCGTTTTAGAGACGATTGCGTCTTCAGATCCTTCAATAATGGCTGCCAGTGTAGCTTGTTGTTCTTCGGCGATATGTTCATCTGAAATGTCACGGATCGTTTGGGAAATGCCTATCAATTTTTGTTCAGCATCAGTAATTGGAGAGATGGTAATGGAAACATGTAGGTCTTCCCCTGTTATCGATCGGCGTACGGTACGAAAACCCTGGATCTTCGCACCGCTCCGCACAATATTCACTAAGTGCTCATACTCTTCAAAAACGGCTTTTTCCATTAGCCCGCAAACTGTTTTTCCGATCTGCTCCCTGGTAAAACCGAACAGTCGCTCTGCCGCCGGGTTTATATCTGTAATTTTAAAATCAATGTCATGGCAGATTACTGCGTCTTCCAAGCTTTCAAAAATCGACTTAAAGGTAAACAGTTGATTTAGGGAAGTTAAGTCCATACTGGGGGGCAATTATTTAATTAAAGAAGGTACATTCACATTAATACCCGATCTATGTCAACAACCCTGAGCGATAATAGTTTTAAGAATATAAAAATGCGTCCCTTTTTGGGCGGTATATTTTAGCCTTTTTTATTAAATCTGTCGACTCTGAGCTAGTGTGATGCAAAAAGAAAAATGTGTTTAATTTAAACTAAATGTGGATTTTGCATGAAAGGAAATTGCAACAATTTAAGAATGTCGAGTGATCTAGTTAATATAGAGGGCATTAATGAGCACAATGTGTAAGTTTTTCAGAATGCAAACAACTAATAGCTATTGTTCAGAGGGAAACCATATTATGCTTTTAGCGCTTTCCCGCCGCTGTTTGCCCTTGGTGGGATTTTATTTGAGAACATCCTGCGTAAATAAGGCAAAGTAGTAAAGGTTGCTTTAACACGGGTTCTTCTCGTTCCAAATCTTCTGTTATCGCTCGTTCTACTGCCTTATCTGCCGATCGAAAATACATCTAAGTTTTTTGAATGGACTTATAACCATTGGTGTCTCCGGCAACCTATAAAAATTCGTAACTTCATAGAACTGCGGGACACCGGACAGACAGGAGCGATCAATGTTTTATTTTTTCAAAAAATAGATTTTTAATCCTATCAGAATTTATATAAAATCCTGTAATGTTTTTTTGTTTATCACGAACTAACCGAATGCCACCAAAATTCCTGGCGTTACTTAAGAACATATCTTTCTGAATAGGAGTGAAACTAATTATGGGTTGATTTTTATTGCTTGTAAATAAGCCCGTAAACTCAGTCAAAGCAAGATAATGCTATGAATACATTATTTTTTGGGGTGACGCTCACTTTCTAGCAGGGAATGGCAGCTACAGTAGTACCACTCAAACCTCAGCAGTATGCGGTTATGTAAATGGAGTTTTGAAATAAGCCTGAGCATCAATAAATAGCTACTATTTAAACACTGATATTGGGTAAGTTACAACTCCCGGCGGGATCGCAGCTAATACCACCAAAATGTACCAAATCCATGTAAATCAGATGATTGCAAGGGTTTTTAATTTTTAGGGTACCAGATAAAAATCATCTCTTACTTTTAAAACTAACGAATAGATACTTGCAGATGCTTAAATTTACACTATACTTGTTGTTCAGCTAACCAAAATAAAGTTATCACCCAAGGGTACAGCCAATGCAAAACAGGCAACTTAAAAATGAAGAAGAACTATTGGCCAGGATTGCCGTGGGCGATCAGCGTGCATTTACGGAGATCTTTGATTTTTATCAACGGTATGTACATGACTATGGTCGAAAGCTGACTAAATCAGAAGATCAGGCCGGTGAAATCGTACAGGATGTTTTTTTAAAAATATGGCTCAACAGAGAAAAGCTTAATGAAGTAAAAAGCTTTGGAGCATACCTAAACCGTGTGGTAAGAAACCATTCATTAAACATTATACGAAAATTGGCTCAAGATGCCAGATCGGCGACACAGCTTAAAATTCACAATCCGGAATCTGAAAACGCTACAGATAAAACATTGGATTACAATGAAAGCAATAGGATACTAACCCAGGCTATAGAAAACTTAAGCCCTCAGCAACGGACAGCATACACCCTTTGTCATATAGAGGGATTGAAATATGAAGAAGTTGCGAAAAAGATGAACGTTTCAAGCCGTACCGTACAGGCACATATGCATCAAGCCTTAAAACACATCCGTGAGCATTTCAACAAACATGCGCTTACCTATCCGGCATTATTTGCTGTACTATTCAAATAAATATCATTGTAAATCAGTCTATTAAATATTTATTAATTATTTTTTGATAAACCACTAAGCATTTTTTTTGCTTCACGTGTCAATGTAGTTAAAAGGTATAAAACTGCCTAAACCAACAAACGATGCAAAAACCAAACGCGAGGCTTCAAGTCCT
>CAMLDJ010000193.1 GCA_946478755.1 uncultured Pedobacter sp.
TTATTTCATTAAGATGTTTTTCTTTGAAAGGATAAGGCTCTGAAGAAAGGAAGATCAGATCAGGTTTTAAAGCCGCCAGCTCTTCTAAATTCACTTCCGGATAACGGCTCTGCCTGATCACATTTTGCAGACCGTTTAAGGTTAAAATATCATGTATAAAAGTATTTCTGCCGGCCAGCATATATGGCGCTTTCCATATTAAATAAGCAACAGATTTGTTAATCCCGTGCTGAAGGGCCAGCGACTGCAAATCATTAAACCCTGCATTGATCAGGTAATTCAAATAGGCGGCTTCCGGTTCTTTGTCTACCAGCTCCCCAATCTGACCTATAGTCGTCATTGCATCTTCAAGGGTACAAATATCACTCATCCATACCGGAAATTCCTTCATCAGCACTTCCATCTGGATTTGCTCATTTTCTTCTTTATTTCCAATGATGAGATCTGGCTCCAGATTGCGGATTACCTCCATATTTAACTTTTTAGTTCCCCCAACTTTTATACGTTCTGCAAACTTTCCGATGGGATGAATGCAAAATTTAGTCAGCCCTATGAGCTCCTTATCCAGTCCGAGATCAAATAATAGTTCCGTTTGAGAAGGGACCAGGGAAATTATCCGTTTAGGAGGATAGTTAATGGCAATGGTTCTGTTGAGCTGATCTGTAAAACTTCGTTTCATTTTACAAAGATAGTTGCCAAGTTAGGATTATAGCTAACAAAAAATGGTTTGGATAGCGAATACCCAAACCATCACAGAAGTTAATCTTATCGATTAGATTATAGTTCCACTTGGAATTACCGCTCCTTTTTTAACGACCACAATGCCATCTTTAACCGTATATAGTGGATGGTCCCCATCAGGCAAATGATCCCCTCCAATAATTTGAACGTCATTGCCTATCCTGCAGTTCTTGTCTATAAGCGCATTAACAATTTTACATCTGTCGCCAATTCCAATCAAGGGCTTATCATGAGCACTTTCTTCTTCAATTTCGATCAGGGTCTGGTACCTGTCACTACCCATAATATAGGCATTTTCTATTACCGTACCTATTCCGATTCTGGAACGGATGCCAATGACGGCATGCTTAATTTCTTCTGCCTGTAAAATACATCCCTCGGCAATTACAGCCTTATTTAACGTGGTCCCTAGTATTTTTGAAGGCGGCAACATCCTTGCGCGAGTAAATATGCTCTGGTGACTATCGAAAAGGTTGAACTTAGGAATATCATCAGTTAAGCCAAGATTGGCCTCAAAAAAAGAACATATATTACCTATATCGGTCCAATATCCTTCGTACTGGAAACTCAGCACTTTATTTTCAGCCATTGCCCGCGGAATGATCTCCTTCCCAAAATCCTTCTCATCGGGGTTATTGACCAGAATTTTAACCAACAGGTCTCTGTTAAAGATATAAATACCCATGGATGCCAGGTAATCGCGTCCCTCTGCCTGCATTTCCGGTCCCGTATCAGATGACCAGTCAGGCAATAAGGTCGCAACCGGCTTTTCTATAAAAGAGGTGATAAAACTATCTTCATTTACTTTTAAGATTCCAAAATCAGTTGCATCTTTTGCGGTAACAGGAATAGTAGCAATACTAACCTCGGCCCCTTTGTTAATGTGTTCCTGTACCATTTTATTGAAATCCATCTGGTACAGCTGATCACCGGATAAGATCAGCGCATATTCAAACTCGTGGTTCAGCAAATGATGCATGGTCTGCCTGACTGCATCTGCTGTCCCCTGGAACCAGGTCGGATTATCAGGTGTTTGTTCGGCAGCAAGAATGTCAACAAATGCAGAACTGAAATGACTAAAATGATAAGTGTTTTTAATGTGTTTATTTAAAGATGCAGAATTGAATTGCGTTAAAACAAACATCCTGTGTATACCTGAGTTCAGGCAGTTGGAAATTGGAATATCTACCAAGCGATATTTTCCTCCTATCGGTACCGCCGGTTTAGAGCGTGTTTGTGTTAATGGCGCCAATCTAGAGCCCTGGCCACCGCCAAGAATCACTCCCAATACATTTTCAGTCATAGTTTTTCATCTAGTTTATATTTCCGTTTTCGTGATGAAGCTATCATGGAACCATGATGGTTTCATTCTATATATGATACACATCTATATATTGCTGCGCTGCTTTGTCCCAGGAATGATCCAGCTGCATTATAAACTTACGTATTTCTTTTACATATTTTCCATCGGCAGGTATTTGTTTTTTGTCAAGCCCTGATCGCCCGGAAGTATACAGGTCATAGGCCCGTCCTATGGCATGCCCCACATCCCAGACACTTGTTTGATCATGACAAATACCAAAACCTCCATCGCCTATATCAATCACCGTATCTTTCAGTCCACCTATTCTCCTAACAATAGGAATGGTGCCGTATCTTAACGCATACATTTGATTTAGACCACAAGGTTCCACCCTGCTAGGCATAAGCAAAAAGTCTGCCGCAGCATAGATCTGATGGGATAATTCTTCATTATAGCCTATATAAACATTATAATTTCCAGAAAACGACTCCTTCAACTGAGAAAGGCGGCCCTCTACCTGAGGATCTCCGGAACCAAGCACCAAAATGTTAATCTGCGACTTGAAATTTATTAACGCATTATAAAATATCTCCGGAAGCAGATCTGCGCCCTTTTCACCGACCAGTCGCCCGATAAAAGTAAACAGGGGTTTTTCCGGATCAAGATTGAATGCGGCACAAAGCGCCTCTTTATTTGCTTGTTTCCCCCCTTCCACTGTCCGTATTGTATATTTCTTTTTCAGCATCGGATCGGTCTGCGGATTCCAAACCTCATTATCAATTCCATTCAGAATGCCATATGATTTGCTGCGTTCCTGCGCAAGAAGGTCCTCCAGCCCATTTGCCTTAAAGCTGATCTCATCCAGGTAGCTCGGCGAAACCGTAGTTATCCTCCAGGCACATTTAATAGCGGAAGCCAATGGGTTAATGGATCCCCTCCAGTCGAGCTGACCGGATTTCCAAAGATCAAAAGATGGAATATAGTGTAGTCTGTCCCAGCCAAACTGTCCCTGATACTGTGCGTTGTGAATGGTTAGCACCGTGGGTATCTGGCTTAAACTTTTAAACTGATGGCAATAAGCGGCCATGAAAGGCACAAGGCCGGTGTGGTGATCATGACAATGAATCACATCAGGGCGATGCTTCCATTGTGCGATCCAGTCGAGCACAGCAATCTGATAAGCCAGGAAACGTTCTGTATCATCATTATAGCCGTAGACAAGTTCCCTGTCTAACAGCCCGGGGATATGAACAAGATACAGGTCAAACCCCAGCTTATTTGTCTTTTCCCTAAAGATCCTCACTGTAAAATTGTGGAATCCAAGCTTGCCCCATCCGTCATAAACTACTTCGAACTCATTCTCCAGCATAAACCTGTTTTGATAGGCGGGCATAACCACCTTAGCATGATGTCCGAGTTTGCGCTGATACTTTGGTAAAGCGCCTACCACATCTCCCAAACCACCTACTTTAGCAATCGGATAGCATTCTGCACTGAGGTGTATTATCTCCATAATCTGAGGGTTTAAAAACTATCTCAAAATAGGGATTATGAAGTGGAAAGCAAATATTTGACGGAAAATAATTTAATAGGCTTCGCCAAAAAAAAAGCTGCACTATTCCGCAGAATAGTACAGCCCTTTTAAATAATAAAAATATTAATCCGGTACAGCCCTGAACATCAATGCCGCAGCCGTCAAATTAGTCCTGCTATCGACCAGAATAGCAGCACCATTCGCTTTATTGTCCGTATAAAGGTCAAATGCAAGCTCATCGGCAGTTTTAAGGATCAGCCGGCCAATATCGTTCAGTTTAAAATCGAATGCATCCTGTTTTTCAAGTGTATTGATATCCACTTTATAAACGATCTCACGAATCTTACATTTGGTGACCTTACTGTTGTGCTGTAGCAAATAGGTAATGTGCTCATCAAGCGGTCGTGCATCCATCCAGCAAACATCAGCCTCAATCAATTTCGAACTTTGAGGTAAGTGATCTGAATTAACCAATACATCTCCCCTGCTGATGTCAATATTATCCTTTAAATGCAGCGTTACAGATTGTCCTGCATAAGCCGTTTCAGGATGTTGATCAAATATTTCAATCCTATCAATAACTGAGCTGCTTCCCGACGGCAAAACAGTAACCTTATCATTCACATTAAACTCACCGCTTAAAATCCTTCCGGCATATCCCCTGTAATCATGCAGATCATCTGTTTGCGGCCGTACCACCCATTGTACAGGCATACGGGCCAGATCGGACTCCGCTCCTGTTTCTACATCAACGGTTTCAAGAAAATGCAATAAACTCCGGCCATGGTACCATGGCATGTTCTCAGATTCATTTACAACATTATCACCTTTTAAAGCACTGACCGGGATAAAGTTCACATCTTTTAGATTCAACTCAGCTGCAAGCTTCTTATATTTATCTGTAATGGCCGTAAATACCGTTTCACTGTAATCCACCATATCCATTTTATTCAGGCACACGACAACATGTTCGATACCCAATAAAGACACCAGGTAAGAATGGCGAATGGTTTGCTCAACCACACCGTTTCTTGCGTCAATTAAAATGATGGCTAATTTAGCTGTGGATGCACCTGTCACCATGTTACGGGTATATTGTATATGCCCTGGTGTATCAGCAATGATAAATTTTCGCTTAGCTGTCTGGAAATATTTATAAGCAACGTCAATGGTAATTCCTTGTTCACGCTCTGCCCTTAAGCCATCAGTTAATATGGCCAGATCAATTGTTCCATCATCGTTTTTGCGGTTAGACTGCTGTAAAGCTTCTAGCTGATCTGCCAGGATGGAATCCGTATCATACAACAGCCGTCCAATAAGTGTGCTTTTTCCATCATCAACACTACCGGCTGTAAAAAACTTAAGTATATTCATTAAAAGTATCCTCCCTTTTTGCGGTCTTCCATTGCGGCTTCCGAAACTTTATCGTCCATACGGGCTCCACGTTCACTAATTTTTGATGCGCTGATTTCAGCAATAATATTATCGATCTCGTCTGCGTCAGATTCAACTGCAGCGGTACAGCTCATATCACCAACCGTACGGAACCTTACTTTTTTATGCGCTACCACATCTTCATGATCCATATTTAAGAATGGTGAAGCGGCCATTAGCTGGCCGTTACGTGTAATGACATCCCTATAATGTGCAAAATAGATCGAAGGCAGGCCAATGTTTTCTCTTTTTATATAGTTCCAGACATCAAGCTCAGTCCAGTTACTGATCGGGAATACCCTTATATTCTCCCCTTTATGGATTTTACCGTTATAGATGTTCCATAACTCGGGGCGCTGACGCTTCGGATCCCACTGTCCAAACTCATCCCTTACTGAGAAAATACGTTCTTTAGCACGTGCTTTTTCTTCATCTCTCCTGGCACCTCCGATACAGGCATCGAAACCATGCAGGGCTATGGTATCCAAAAGTGTAACGGTTTGCAGTGAATTTCTGCTGGCATTTTTCCCGGTCTGCTCCACCACTTTACCTTGATTAATAGACTCCTGAACACTGCCCACAATCAATTTCTCGCCCAATCGGGTTACCATTTCATCACGGTAAGTTATCGTCTCTTCAAAATTATGACCGGTATCGATATGTACCAAAGGAAAAGGGAATTTACCAGGCCTGAAAGCTTTCTCTGCCAGTCTAACCAGGGTAATAGAATCTTTTCCACCCGAAAACAACAAGGCTGGCTTTTCAAATTGCCCTGCCACTTCACGCAAAATGTGAATGGCTTCGGCCTCTAACTCATCTAAATAATCTAAATTATATTTGCTCATGTTCTTTTGCAATTATTTAGTGGTATGCAAACCACATTCTTTTTTCGACTGATCTTCCCACCACCAGCGTCCTGCTCTAAAATCTTCTCCTTCACGTACTGCCCTTGTGCAGGGCGCACAGCCGATGCTTGGAAAGCCTTTGTCGTGTAAAGTATTGTAAACGATATTATTTTTTTTGATATATGCTTTCACTTCATCGAGCGACCAGTAAAAAATCGGATGGAATTTAATCAGCTGATTCTGCTCGTCCCATTCGAGGTTAGACATATCTGTACGGTTTAAAGACTGTTCAGATCTTATCCCTGTAACCCAGAGGCTGTTTCCGGTCAAGGCCCTTTTCAGCGGTTCAAGTTTACGGATACCGCAGCATTCCTTTCTATTGTCTACCGATTCATAAAAGCTGTTTGGCCCTTTTTTTTCGACCATTTTCTGCAAGGCCTCAGCTTGTGGAAAATAGGCTGTTATCGGCTTTTTATAAATCTCAAGCGTCCGGTTCCATACATAATAGGTTTCCGGAAATAAACGACCCGTTTCCAGTGTAAAAACTTCTATAGGAATATCATTAGAGAAGATCATGTGTGTAATGACCTGGTCTTCCCATCCAAAACTCGTCGAGAATACGATCTTACCTGGGTAGGCTTTTGCAAAATAAGCTAAAGCGTCTACCGGATCCAGGTTCCTGATTTTCTCTCCTATTTCAATCAACTGCTCCTTCATTGCTATTTATTATCTAAGGGCTTCATTAAGATTTCAGTTACTTCGTTCAGCCGTTCTACCTTTGAATTAAAGTCGCCTTTCAGCATGTTCCTCAGGATCTGCATCTGTTTCAAGGTAATAGCCAGTCCGTTCGGCAAACTTTCCGTCAGCACTTCTTTTAATCTTTTAGCGATGGTCGGCGATTTACCATTGGTTGATATGGCGATTTTCAGATCCCCTTTCTGTACAATCGAACCAAGATAAAAATCGCATAGTTCAGGCTTGTCAGCAACATTCACCAGTAGTCCACGCTGATTGGCTTCCCGTTTTATCTGTTCGTTTAGTACATTATCATTGGTTGCCGCAATCACAAAATTTTTACCATCAAGATCAGCTGGTTCAAAGCTTTTCTCCAGGATATTTACTGAGGGATAAGCAGCAACTAAATCGCTGACTTCTTTAATAATGGTTTCAGCAACAACAGTAATTCTGGCACGCTTGCTATTGTTTAGCAATGCCGTCAATTTTTCTAAACCAACCGGTCCCGCACCTATAACCAGGGTATGCAGCTCGTTTAGCTTTATAAAAACCGGAAATAACTGGTTGCCTTCCATTGTGCTTATATTTCTTCTTTCAATGCCCTGTAAAAATCTCTGATCGGTTGAAATGAAGGATGCAAAGATACTACCTCCCCAAATATAAGCAAGGCCGGTGCCTGAATACCTTTTTCTTCTACCACTTCCACTATGGTATTTACCGTACCGATGCCCAGCTTTTCGTTTTCGGTCGAACCGCTTTGTATGGCCGCAACCGGTAACTGATGCTTGCCTTCATTTTGAAACAATTTAACGATTTCTTTCAGCTTGCCCAATCCCATTAATACCACTACAGTTGCTTTAGATCTTGCCGCTTCGTATAGATCATTAGAGATCTGTCCCGACGCCGTAGTACCGGTAACTACCCAGAAGCTCTCGCTTAAACCACGGTGTGTTACCGGAATCTGCTGTAAACCCGGGACAGAAATAGAACTGGATAGACCAGGGATCACTGAAACCGGAATGCTATAACCTGCTGCATAGTCGAGTTCTTCGTACCCTCTGCCAAATACGAAAGGATCTCCACCTTTCAGGCGGACCACATGGCCATAGTTAAGTGCGTAATCAACCATCAGTTTGTTTATCGTATCCTGTCCGTAAGAATGTTCACCGGATCTTTTACCCACATACACCCTAATGGCCTCAGGGTTGGCATAGTCTAAAACCGCTTCATTAACCAATGCATCATATAAAATCACATCGGCAGTTTTAAGTGCGTTGGCACCCTTCATGGTTAGCAATTCCGGATCACCCGGACCAGCTCCAACAAGTGTTATCCTTGGCTCCTTATTGTTGTTTTGAGTGATCATTGAAATTGCTCCTCTCTTTTAGCTTTCATTTGATTATAGAATTTATCGACAGCACCTAAGTAGTCTGTTGCAAATTCCCTGCTAGGTTCATTTTTATTGATCTGTAATACCAGATCATTAAAAGTTCCGTCCAGTTTCACTTCCCCGGTTGCTACATAATGGTTATCAAACTCCCGGATGATGCCAATCTGTGTACTGCTGTTCACCCCTTTATCCAGCAACATCGCTTTAGCTGTACTTACAAATACAGCATAAGTGTGGTATATGGCATCAGACCATGCTTCGGCTTCAAATGAAGCCTTTGCCCAATCTAATTTTTCTTCTGCTTCAAGTAGCAAAGTCGCAACCAGGTCTATCACTACACCGGCGCATTCCCCTACCCCAATAGCAGGTATAAATATATCTTCATGACCCCAGTCCACATATTCCTCATCCTTCAGATTCGTCAGATCAGCCAATGGCTTCAGCATCTGGTAAAAATAATCCTTACCATTTCTGTCGTAATACTGGTTAAAGCGCTCGTCCTTTTCGGCATTTGCACCAAAATCATTCAATATGGTTCTTAATATATCCGTAGCACGTTTAGACGGCGCTTTAATTACACGCTCAGCTACCCTTCCCACACCATCTCCAACAGTGCCACCACCCAGCATCACCTGTACGGCAGGCACAACTTTACCATTGGCTTTAACCGAGCTGCCATGAAAACCGATATGCGCCAGTCCATGCTGTCCGCATGAATTCATACAGCCACTGATTTTAATTTTGATATCTTTATCGTAGATCAGTTCCGGATATTCCTCGTAGATCACATCTTCTAAAGCAACAGAAAGTGACATACTGTTCGAGATTCCCAGGTTACAGGTATCTGTCCCAGGACAAGTGGTTACATCACCTACACTATCAAAACCAGGCTTTGCAAAACCAAGCTCCTTAAGGGCAGTATACAAGGCCGGCAATGCAGCTTCTCTGACAAATTTCAGCATCAACCCCTGATTCTGGGTAATGCGGATCTCATCAGCAGCATAAGGGTTTATCGCCTCCACCAGCTGACGGGCTTTTTCCGTTGGAATATCCCCTTTCGTTACTTTGATATATACCGCATAAAAACCATCTTGTTTTTGCGGAGCTACATTTGTTGCGCGCCAATGTTTGTAGTCAACCGCATTAACCACCTCTTCAAGCTGCGGATAGTCGATTAACTGAGGTATCTGTGGCTGTGAAACAGCATCACGATCTATTTTGAAGGATTTTGATTTATTAGCGATACGCTCCTCTTCGATCAATCTTAATACCTCCTCCAATCCCAGTTTCTGAATCAGGTATTTTAAGCGGGCCTTATTTCTGTTCGTTCTTTCACCATAACGATCAAAAACTCTTAACACCGACTCGGCATAAGGAATGATCTGATCTTCATGTAAGAACTCATAGACCAGCTCGGCCAAAAAAGGCTGGGCACCTAAGCCACCCCCAAGCACAACTTTAAAACCCCGTTCGCCTTTTTCGTTTATTTTTGGAATAAAACCAAGGTCATGTATATAGCTGAATGCAGTATCCCTTTCATCAGAAGAGAACGAAAATTTAATCTTTCTACCCATCTCCTGGCAAATCGGGTTGCGCAAAAAGTAGGTAAAGAAAGCATGTGCATAAGGCGAAACATCGAAAGGCTCGTTCGGATTGATGCCTGCATCCGGAGACGAGGTCACATTACGAACGGTATTTCCACAGGCCTCACGAATGGTTACATCATCGCGCTGCAGCTCTTCCCACAATTGCGGTGTCCTGTCCAAACTTACATAGTGAATCTGAATATCCTGACGGGTGGTCAGGTGCAGGTTCCTGCTTGCATATTCATCAGATACATCAGCAATACGGAGTAACTGTTTAAAAGTCACTTTCCCAAAGGGCAGCTTTATGCGTACCATTTGTACACCGGGCTGCCTTTGTCCGTAAACCCCACGTGCTAAACGCAGACTTCTAAATTTCTCATCATGGATTTTACCGTCGCGGAATTCCCTGATCTTTTTTTCCAGATCAATGATATCTTTTTCGACAATAGGGTTCTCTAACTCTGTCCTAAAACTTTGCATGCTAATTGGTCTTATTTTAAAAAAGCTCCTCGATCTGTAAGACCGGAGAAGCTTCAATATCTTATCTCAACAGTCCATTATGTTACCAATACATGCACCGCATGTTCAGGTAAATCGTACTGTTGTTAGTCTTGTTCATAAAGCAAATATATAAAGTATACAGGAATAGTAGTATATACTTTTATAAAAAA
>CAMLDJ010000194.1 GCA_946478755.1 uncultured Pedobacter sp.
CCAGGGAGATGAGGTGCAGGTTTCCTTACCTGATGTGCCAGAGAATTTGCAGGCGCACATTTCTTTTGCAGCGAAAGTAATAGATCCGATATCGAGGGGATTCAATGTAGAGGTAAAACTGCCTTCAAATAAGAAGTACCGTCCGAATATGCTGGCCATATTGAAAATCGTAGATTATAAAAACGATAACGCGCTGGTTGTCCCGGTAAACGCGATACAAAAATCAGAAACGAGTGAATATGTGTTCCTTGCAGTGAATGGAACAGCGAAGAAGGCCAATATCAAAACCGGTAAGGTGTCTGATGGAAAAGCGGAGGTCTTATCAGGTTTAAAAGCGGGCGATAAAGTGATCACGACCGGTTTTCAGGATCTGAACGATGGGGATGGTGTTAAGTTATAAATGGATTATTCATAAACAATATGAAGGATATTAATAAAGAATTTCGACCGTCGAGCTGGGCGATCGATAACAGAACGGCAATCTACGTATTTACGTGTTTGCTGATGATAGCCGGGTATTTTTCGTACCAAAGCCTTCCGAAGGAGAATTTTCCAGAGGTGGTTATTCCCAAGATCTTTGTGCAGACCCTTTACCCCGGTACCTCGCCATCCAATATGGAAAACCTGGTCACCAAGCAGCTGGAAAAAGAAATAAGAGGTACACTGGGCTTAAAGAAGATCACCTCTAATAGCTATCAGGATTTTTCTTTCATCACTGCAGAGTTTAATACAGGGGTGGATATTAAGGATGCAAAGCAGCGGGTAAAAGATGCGGTGGACAAGGCCAAGACAGATCTTCCCTCTGATCTTCCCGACGATCCGGTGATCATGGATATCAATCTTTCTGACCTGCCGATCATGTATATCAACATATCCGGCGATTACGACCTGAAAAAACTGAAAGAGTATGCCGATGACATTGAAGACCGCGTTGAAGGGTTAAAAGAGATCGCGGGAGTTGATATTGTGGGTGCACTGGAACCCGAAATACAGATCAATGTAGATTTGAGGAAGATGGAAGCTGCGCAGCTTTCCTTTACGGATATAGAGAATGCGGTGAAATACGAAAACCTGACCATTTCAGGTGGTTCCGTGAAGATGGATGGCATGCTGCGAACTTTAAATGTTAAAAAAGAGTTTAAGAATGCAGAAGAGATCGGTAACATGATCGTGAAAACACCCACCGGAGGGGCGCTGTATCTAAAAGACATCGGCGAGGTAAAGGATTCTTTCAAAGAGCAGAACAGTTACGCCCGTTTATATGGAAAAAACGTAATCACGCTGAATGTCCGCAAACGGAGTGGGGAAAACCTGATCGAAGCCTCGGACAAGATCAACGCAATGCTCAAAGAGATGAAAGGAACAGTGCTTCCTGCCAAGCTGAACATCACCATAACAGGCGACCAGAGCGACCAGACCAGAATCACCCTGCATGACCTGATCAATACGATCATCATCGGTTTTATCCTGGTTACCTTGATCCTGATGTTCTTTATGGGCGTAACCAATGCCCTGTTCGTCGCTTTGTCCGTACCGCTTTCTATGTTCATTGCCTTTCTTTCCATGCCGGTACTCGGTGGGGTATTTGATTTTAACTTTACGATGAACATGATGGTGCTGTTCTCCTTCCTGCTTGGCCTGGGGATCGTCGTAGATGACGCCATTGTTGTGGTAGAGAACACACACCGTATATTCGATAATGGAAGGGTGCCTATTGTACAGGCGGCCAAAACGGCCACAGGGGAGGTATTTCTGCCTGTGCTTTCGGGAACGCTGACCACACTTGCCCCATTCTTTCCGCTGTTGTTCTGGCCAGGTATTATTGGTGAGTTCATGTATTTCCTCCCGGTAACACTGATCGTAACGCTGTCCGCTTCTTTGATTGTTGCTTACATCATTAACCCTGTTTTTGCGGTCGACTTTATGAAGCCGCATGTGGATCATGAAAATGATAGACCCACATTTAACAGGGCAGTTAAACGTACTTTACTTGTATTTACAGGGGTAGCATTATTGGGTTACCTGATTAATTTTGGTGTCGGAAACTTTGTGGTACTGATGGCTTTGCTGTACCTGCTGAACCACTTTCTCCTGACCAGACTGATCAAAAAATTTCAGACGGTAGCCTGGCCCAAAGCAATTAATGCTTACCATAGTCTGATCGTCTGGGCTTTGAAACGCCCACGTACCATGATCTGGAGTACCGTAGGTTTATTTTTCTTTACTCTGATCTTAGTAGGAGTGGTGCCCCCGCGTGTGGTATTTTTCCCAACGGCCGACCCGAATTTTGTCTATGTTTATATAGAATTGCCGGTAGGTACCGACCAGGCCTACACCAGTAAGGTCGTAGAAAAGGTTGAAGAGCGGGTAACAAAGGTGGTAGGCCGGAATAATCCGGATGTATCTTCCATCATTTCAAATGTGACTGTGGGGGTAACGGATCCACAGGGGGAAGACCAGGGTGAATATACCAATAAGGGCAAAGTTACGGTGGCCTTTGTGGCCTATGGCAAACGGACCGGCGAAAGTACGGCCAACTACCTGGGCAGGATCCGTAATGCCGTAAAAGGTATTCCTGGCGCAGAGATCAGTGTTGCCCAGGAACAGGGCGGACCGCCAACCGCGAAACCGATCAGTATTGAAATAACAGGGGATAACCTGGACTCGATTGCGGTGACATCGGACAAGTTAAAAAAATACCTGGACAACAAGCAGATTGCAGGGGTCGAAGAACTGAAATCTGATTTTCAAAACAATAAACCCGAGATCATATTTGATGTGAACCGGGAAAGGGCAAACCGTGAAGGTGTTTCCACTGGTCAGATCGGTTCTGCTTTACGTACTGCACTATACGGTAAGGAGGCTTCAAAATACCGTGACGAGAATGAAGATTATGAGATCAACGTTCGCGCAAGGGAAGATCAGCGCAACAATCTGGAAGCCTTACGTAATATGAAAATAACCTACCGTGATATGGCCATGAATGGTGTCATCAGGCAGGTGCCTATATCTGCCTTTGCTGATATCGATTATGTAAATACCTATGGTGGAATTAAGCGTAAGCAACAGAAAAGGATTGTTATCCTCTCCTCAAACGTCTTGTCAGAATACAATGCCAACGAGGTGGTGGCCAATATCCAGTCGGAGCTGAATGAATTTAAGGCACCGGATGGTGTAGAGATCAGGATGGCAGGAGAGCAGGAAGAACAAATGGAAACCGCTGCGTTTTTAGGAACGGCATTGGTCAGTGCACTCTTTATTATCCTGATCATTTTAGTGTTACAGTTTAATTCGATCAGTAAGCCGGTTATTATTTTAAGTGAAATCCTGTTCAGTATAATTGGTGTTTTGCTTGGCGTGACCATATTCCGCATGGAATTGTCTATCGTTATGACCGGACTGGGTATTGTTGCCCTTGCCGGGATTGTGGTGCGTAATGGTATTTTACTGGTAGAATTTGCGGATCTGATGGTCAGTCAGGGTATGGAGGTGAGGGAAGCCGTGATCGAGGCAGGCCGTACGCGGATGACACCGGTATTGCTGACCGCAACAGCCACGATGCTGGGATTAATCCCGCTGGCTGTAGGTTTAAATATAGATTTTGTGAGGATGTTCACACACTTCGATCCACACCTGTATTTTGGTGGTGATAACGTAGCGTTCTGGGGACCGCTGTCCTGGACCATCATCTTTGGGTTGAGTTTTGCCACTTTCCTGACCCTGGTGCTGGTTCCTTGTATGTATTTGGTTGCGGATAGGAACTCGAAGCGGGTGAAATCATGGTTTAAAAAATAACCGTTCTCCTCGAAGGCTGAAATCTTTTGCACTGAAGAAGTGCAAAAGTTTCTATGCCTTTACGGAGAAGGTAATTTTTTTGTTTAAGCAGGGTGGCAGGATTTTTAAGCAAGGGAAGGGTTAGCAGGATTCTTTGTTTTTATTGGAAAGGTGATTTTTTGGAACAATTGTTTCCAGGAAGATGCGTTTTATAGACGCTAAGCGTTTTTGTAAGGTAGGGAGTTGTTTAGAGGTAAGGATTTTTAGGAGATAGGGGTTGTGTTGGTTGACCTTATGTGACAAGTTCTTTACAGGACCTATAATTATAATTTTAATCTGTATGTTGCTGGACATTAGAATTGAAATGAACGATCAGAGAACAAAGGAATAAAGAAATGAACCGTAGACTATTTATTGCACAGATCCCATTCTTGTTTGCCTTACCAGAAATTGCGGAGGCAGCGGCAGGTTTTTCCCTTAAGGACGATAATTTCGCACGCAAATTGACGCCTGTTGGAAGAGCTTTGGAAATGGAAGGCTGGTATGTATGGTGTAATAGCCCGATACAGGGGCCGGACGGAAAGATTCACGTATTTTTTTCAAGATGGTCCTCTGATAAAGGGATGGGAGGCTGGATCAACAGTTCAGAGATTGCGCATGCGGTGGCCGACCGTATTGGTAAGCCTTTTGTGTATAAGGAAACGGTATTGGCGCCGAGAGGCCCGGGACACTGGGATGCTACAACCTGTCACAACCCTCATATAAAGTTTGTTGATGGTAAGTATTGCTTGTTCTTTATGGGTAATTCCAATGGTAAAACGAATACCAAGCGTATCGGATTGGCCACTGCAGATTCCCTAGATGGTCCATGGACAAGGCCGGACCAACCGCTGCTGGAAGCCGGGCCCGCAGGCGCATGGGATGACCACTGCACCACCAATCCCGCTTTTCTAAAACACCCGAACGGTCAGTACTGGCTGTACTATAAATCCTGGAACAGCAACGACTATTACAATTCTCCCGATCCCCTGATCCGGGGAAACCGGAAGTATGGGCTTGCAATAGCCGACAAACTGGAAGGCCCATATGTGCGCTATTCCGGGAACCCTGTGATCGATTATTCAAAAAAAGGTGGTAATAAACAATTTGAGGATGCTTTTGTATGGTATCAGGATAAGCAGTTTAGAATGCTGGCGAGGGATATGGGGGTGTTTAGCCATGATGTGGGATTGTATATCACATCCGCAGATGGTATTTCCTGGGACGAACCAAAGATTGCCTACCAACCCTTATCGGCCTATGTTAATGAACCGCCGGCTCCTAAATGGCTGAAACGATATGGCAGGCTCGAGCGGCCGCAGTTGTTGTTCATTAAAAATAAGCCTGCTTATTTGTTTGGAACTGCCCAGGGAGGCAAATATATGACGGCCTCTTCGTTTATCTTTAAGATTGATTAAACAGCGCATCTGTTGACTTAGACCTCCATTAATTATTCATCCGGGACTTCAGTATTCACCTATTGGTTTTATACTTACCCGAGAATTTTGCTTGTGCAGGAACGGCTGCGCATCTTTTCCATTACGCTTAACTTCCTCCACTAAATACAACTAAGACAGTGAATGGCTGCCCAGCTTTTCCGTTACCCTTAATTTTCTCGCTCAACTCAACTCAGGCTTGTGTATTCACTTACTGCTTTTTGTGCTTGCTCGAGAATTTTGGTTGCGCAGAAGCGGCCTAGGATTCATTTTTTTCTTCTCCTCAGAGAAGAAAAAACTTATTCCAGCCGCAGAAGCGTCAACCTAAATTCTCTTTTTAACATATTTTAACATTATATCCCACTTCTACCCTTGTGAAAAAATTAACGTTTGTCTAATTTTCGCAACGAATAAAAAATGGTATAAATGGAAGAAGTAACAAATATGACCGAGCATTCATCGTATGGAACAGATATCCGTGCACTGAATGAGATGATACAAAAAGAAAGTGCATTTATAGATCTCCTTTTAATGGAGATGGATAAGGTGATTGTGGGCCAGAGATATATGGTTGAACGCCTGTTGATCGGTTTACTCGCCGATGGGCATATTTTACTGGAGGGGGTACCCGGACTGGCCAAAACCCTGGCCATTAACACGTTGTCGAAAGCTATTGATGCAGGTTTCAGCAGAATCCAGTTTACACCGGATCTGTTGCCGGCAGATTTGCTGGGAACCATGATTTATAACCAGAAAAAAGAAGAATTTATCGTTAGAAAAGGCCCGTTGTTTTCTAATTTTATTCTTGCGGACGAGATCAACCGGGCGCCGGCGAAAGTACAAAGTGCTCTGCTTGAGGCGATGCAGGAACGTCAGGTAACCATTGGCGACCATACTTTCCCATTGCCGAAACCATTCCTGGTATTGGCCACACAGAACCCTATTGAGCAGGAAGGAACCTACCCCTTGCCCGAAGCGCAGGTAGACAGATTTATGCTGAAGGTGGTGATCGGTTATCCGAAAAAAGAGGATGAGAAGCGGATCATGAGGGCGAACATTGCTCCTCAGGGTATGCCTGTGCCCAGTGTTGTCATCCACACCGACGATATTTTAAGAGCGAGAAAGGTGGTGAGGGAGGTCTATATGGATGAAAAGATTGAGCAATATATTATAGATATCGTTTTTGCCACACGTTTCCCGGCAGAATACAAGCTGGCAGATTATAAGAACCTGATCAGCTTTGGCGCTTCACCACGTGCCAGCATTAATCTTGCCCTGGCTGCCAAGGCATATGCCTTTATAAAAAGAAGGGGTTATGTGATTCCGGAAGATGTGAGGGCTGTATGCCATGATGTCTTAAGACATCGTATTGGCCTGACATACGAGGCAGAAGCAGAAGACATCAACACAGAAAGCATCATTACCGGAATTTTGAATGCGGTAGAAGTTCCTTAATATGGATACCAAAGACCTGTTAAAGAAAGTAAGGAAGATAGAGATCAAAACCCGTGGTTTAAGCAACCAGATCTTTTCAGGCGAATACCAATCAGCCTTTAAGGGGCGGGGTATGGCCTTTAGCGAGGTGCGCGAGTACCAGGTGGGTGACGAGATCCGTACCATCGACTGGAATGTAACTGCCCGTTTTAACCATCCTTATGTGAAAGTATTTGATGAGGAAAGAGAGCTGACCGTAATGCTGCTGGTGGATGTGAGCGGATCCAAGAATTTTGGAACACAGGTTCAGCTGAAGCAGGAACTGGCCACAGAGCTCTGTGCGGTGCTTTCCTTTTCAGCCATACAGAACAACGATAAAGTCGGGGTACTTTTTTTTAGTGATAAGGTAGAGAAATTCATCCCACCGAAAAAAGGCCGGAGTCATATCCTCATGATCATCAGGGAACTGATCGATTTTAAGCCACAAAATAAGGGAACCAATGTTGCGGAAGGCCTGCGCTATTTTACCAGCGCTATTAAAAAAAGATGCACAGCCTTCCTGATCTCTGATTTTATGAGCGGTCCATTCGAAAATGAACTTAAAATTGCCAACCGTAAGCATGACCTGATTGCCTTAAGGCTGTACGATATCCATGAGGAAGAGTTCCCGAATTTAGGTCTGATCCCGATAAAGGATGAGGAAACAGGGCAGATAGAATGGGTCAATACGGGAGACAAACAGGTGCGTCGTGCTTTTAAAGCCGCTGCGCTGGAGCGGAATGGCCGACTGGAGGATCAGTTCAGGAAGTCGGGGGTAGACTTTACCAAAATCGGTACC
Organism: uncultured Pedobacter sp.; assembly: GCA_946478755.1. The sequence continues at coordinate 7,522 of CAMLDJ010000194.1, forward strand.
CATGAGTCTTATATCAAACCATTAATGACATTGTTTAAGAAAAGAGAGGCCAGGCGATAAGAATATGAAGCAATATATTAATTTCAGCTGCTGTTTAATGCTGTGCCTTGCAGGACTTACCTTCACAGGAAAAGCCCAGACGACCAGGGTAGAGGCCAAATTGGATCAGACCAGAATAAAGTTGGGGGATCAGACCATTCTGCGCCTGCTGGCCCACATACCAGTAAATGGAACGGTAGATTTTCCTGTGCTTGCAGATACCATTTCTTCGAAGGTACAGGTTGTGGAGATGGGCAGGACCGATACCCTTGCGGATAAGAATAACCCCGGGATGCAAACCATCAGCAGGCAGTATACGATTACTTCATTTGATGCGGGGCTGCATATGATCCCATCTTATACGTTTACCGCTAAGGAAGGAAAACTGAATACACCCGCGCTTCCTTTGGAGGTAACGGAAGTAAAGGTGGATACGACTAAAGCAATATATGACATTAAGGAGCCACTGGCGGTGTCCTATTCCTTTATGGACTGGCTAAGGGACAACTGGAAGCTGGTGCTGCTTTCGGTTATGGGTATTTTAATCCTTGCCGGGCTCATCTGGTATTTCATTAAAAAACGGAGAAACAGGCCTGCAAAAGTTGAACCAATCAAACCTGCCGTACCTTTACACACCCTGATTTTAGATAAGCTGAACGCATTGAGAAGCGAGAAATTATTGGAGCAGGGCCAGATAAAACAATACCATAGCGAGCTAACGGATATCATCAGGGAGTATCTCGAGAAAAGATACGGGATCAATGCGATGGAACAAACCTCTGAAGAGATCTTTGCCGGACTCAGACATCTGGATATTGCGGAGCAGCATATGAACAAGTTAAGGCAGATGCTGCTACTCGCCGATCTGGTAAAATTTGCGAAAGCCAGTCCCTTAAATAATGAGAATGAACAAAGTATGGAAAATGCGATCAGTTTTGTGATGAATACCAGACCGGTTGTGTCGACAGAAAACAAAATACAAAATAACGACGATGAATCTGTTTAGCGGAATAGAATTTGCCAATAAAGGCTTTTTATGGCTCCTGATCCTTATTCCTCTCCTGGTAGTCTGGTATATCTGGAGAAACAGGAAACTTCAGGGCAGCTTGCGTATGTCGGCCTTAAAAGCTTTTTCATCGGTTAAGAAAAGTAAATATACAACGTTAAGGCATTATGGAATTGTATTGAGGGCACTGGCGCTGGCTGCATTGATCATTGCACTGGCAAGGCCGCAGTCGGCTTTTAGCTGGCAGAACTCGACTACCGAGGGAATCGACATTGTGATTGCCACTGATATTTCGGGCAGTATGCTGGCGGAAGATCTGAAGCCGAACCGACTGGAGGCGGGGAAGAACATTGCCATAGATTTTATCAAAGACCGGCCGGAGGATCGTATAGGTTTGGTTATTTTTAGTGGAGAGAGTTTTACGCAGTGCCCCTTGACCATCGATCACGATGTGCTGGTTAATTTGTTCGGTGAGATCAGCAACGGAATGATTGAAGACGGGACAGCGATAGGAATGGGTTTGGCCACTGCTGTAAATCGATTAAAAGAAAGTGAGGCCAAAAGCAAGGTGGTCATTTTACTGACAGATGGGTCCAATACCACAGGCGCTATCCCGCCGTTAACGGCAGCGGAAATTGCCAAGCAAATGAAGGTAAGGGTTTACACCGTTGGAGTAGGGACCAAAGGCTATGCACCTTACCCGGTGAAAACGGCATTCGGTGTGCAGTATCAGCAGGTTCCGGTAACTATTGATGAAGGTGTGCTTAAAGATATTGCGAAAATGACCGGTGGACAGTACTTCCGTGCAACCAATAATGCCAAGCTTAAACAGATCTATCAGCAGATCGATCAGCTGGAAAAGGCGAAGATCGCCGTCACCCAGTATCACAAGAAAACTGAGCGGTTTCTGCCATTTGCCCTTATTGCGATGGTACTGCTGCTGCTGGAGTTTTTATTGAGAAATACAGTTTTTAAAGGAGCCTTAACTTAATAATATGTTGCGTTTTGAACACATCGGGTTTTTATGGGGACTGGCGATCATCCCTTTGATGGTCATCATCTTTTTTATGGTACGCAGTTGGAAAAAGAAAGCGCTGCTTTCTCTTGGAGATCAGCATACCGTCAGACGGATGATGCCTGAGGTTTCTTCGAGCAGACCGGGACTGAAGTTCCTGCTTTTTGCACTGGCTTTTGCTTCGCTGGTTGTCGGCGCTGCTAATCCGCAGATCGGGACTAAAATAGAAGAAGGAAAGCGGGAAGGGGCGGACCTGATGATCCTGCTGGATGTTTCGAACAGTATGCTGGCCGGAGATCTTGCCCCAAACCGGTTGGAAAATGCAAAAAGGGCCATATCTCAGCTGATTGATAATTTACATAACGACCGTATCGGCATCATTATTTTTGCCGGGGAAGCCTATGTCCAACTGCCTATTACCACCGATTATTCGGCAGCTAAACTATTCCTTAATAACATTACTACTGATATTGTACCCACGCAGGGTACAGCCATTGGTGCAGCCATTGAAATGGGAATGAAATCGTTCAATTTTGTGAACGGAACCAGCA
>CAMLDJ010000195.1 GCA_946478755.1 uncultured Pedobacter sp.
GATCAATATGACCAATACGATAAAACGCCAGCTTCGGATGTGGTCTGCCATTTCCTTGTGAACCATCACACTAAAAGGGCCGGAAAGTGATTGACTCTTCATTATGTTCAGTTTATGTCTTCAAAATACTTTTGATAAATGTCATCCAGACCGTAATCTTTTTGATGTACGCCTGTGATATCGTATTCTTTTTCAACAAGAAAACGGACCAGTGCCGCTGTGATATCCTTTGTACACTCAAATTCCACTGTTGTTTTATTTGTCGTAATCTGCTTAATATCCTTCCATTGTTTCAGTTCCTCTTCTAACGACCATGGCTGAACGATCGTCTTCGCCAGCTTAATGGATACAACGTGCGCCTCATGACTAAACAGGTTACCAGATAAAGTATCGATATTGCCTTGTGCCAACAGTCTTCCTTTCACGAAGATCCCAACGCGATCACATACCTGTTGCACATGATGTAAATGATGCGAGGAAAGCAGGACAGTTAGCCCCTGTTCTTTGCTGAGGCGCTTGATCAGGGTCAGAAATTCCCTTACGCCGCTGGGATCGATCCCCAGGGTCGGTTCATCAAGAATGATGACATCGGGTTGCTTGATCAGCACTTCAGCCAGGCCTAACCGCTGTTTCATACCGCGGGAAAAAGTTGATGTTTTCTTGTTCACAGCTGTGGAAAGCCCGACGGTCGCAAGCATCTCTGTTGTGCGTTTTCTGATCTCATTTTCAGCCATCCCGTTTAATCTTGCTATATACACCAGGTTTTCGACTGCGCTCATATGATCATAAAAGCCTAAGCTGTCGGGCATATAGCCCACTTTTCTTTTCACAGAAATGGGATTGCTGGTAGCATTATGGCCGCAGACAAAAGCAGTACCACTTGTTGGATCGGTAAGTCCCAGCATCATCAGTATAGTGGTCGTTTTGCCCGCTCCGTTGGGGCCAAGCAGTCCAAAGATCTCCCCTTTACAGATGTCGAGCGTCAGATCATCAACAGCCTTTTGAGGGCCATAACACTTAGTCAGCCCCTTGAGTTGTATAATAGGATCCTTCATTTTTCTACCTTCTGCCGTACTTGCGGATAAGATAATACACCAGGGAAATGGCCAACAGGATCACTAATATACCGATCCAGCCAGAGAGCAATGAAGTGGTCACGACCATCCTGAAGGCCGCCTGGGAATTGCCGTTGCTATTTGTTGCCGTGAAGGTCGCAGCATAGTCTCCCGCAATCGTCTTATCTGGTACCTTAAGCTTTGCGGTCACGGCCTGAGTCTTCCCTGGCTCCAGTTGCTTAACCTTTGCAGGTTCGAAAGTGGCTTCCCAATGGGTGGGTAGTTGCGAGGAGAGTTCAATATCGTTCAAGGGCAGTGTACCTGAGTTCCTTATTTCCAGTTGGATCTCCTTATGGCTACCGGAATTAAGTTCTTCACTCAGCTTTCCGCTTGGTGTGGTCAGCGTTATCCCATAGGATCCCTTCACAACCGCCTCCAGATTCAGGGACAGCGTATCGGCATGAGCTATTGCTTGTACGGGTATCTTGTACTTGCCAGGCGCAGTATTTGCTGTTGCATTGACCTCAATGGATATATCACGGCTGCTTCCCGGATCTATATTGACTGAGGTGACCTGGTTGCCATCGACCTTGTAGCTGATGATCCAGCCTGCGGGCAGATTGGTTTTTAGTTCAAATACCGCCAGTTTCCCCGATCCATTATGCAGGGTCGTATTGTAACGAAATGTTTCATTCGTAGCGGCCTCGATATTAATCAGTTTTGCCGTTAAACTGGATGGACCACTAATGCTGGCAACAGGACTTTGAGCATGCAATGTCAATCGGGATGTGAGAAGAATTAATAAGATTAAAAAGGATGTAAATCTCGAATAAAGATTGGAAGGTGAGAATTTTAACATGATCTAAATACTAGAATTAATATAATAGCTTAAAAAAATGTTTGTTCAATATTTAATATGACAAGGACAAATCAAAAAAACAAAATAAAATTTTCAAATAGTTTTAACATTTTTTAACAAAAAAATGGTTTTAGCTATGCGATGGATTTGAGTTTCCCGGGTTGGTCATGAATGTCAAAGCTGCTGTAATCATCTATAGGGATAGCACTATTCCTTATTCATTCTAACAATACGTGGATAAAACTTGCCTTGAATATCAACCAGGAACTTTCGGCAAAAGCCGCTTTTGTTCCCAAAGTTTCCCTTGCCGTTTGTCCAGTTGTATCAGTTGTTTATCACGATCAGTTTTAACAAGCCGCTTTTTTCTCCGGGCCGATTTTTTACAGCACAGCCATTCATGTATGTCCATTGGACTTCCATTTAATTTTGTCTTGAAATGTTATTGGATCTCAGTTCGTCCTTGTGTAAGGACATACCCTTTTCAAAAGTGCTCAGAAAATCCCATGAAATTGGGGCAGACAAACATTGCATAAGATACCCATGCAGCCGTTTAATTATTAATAAAACAGAGAATTTGACTGCCTAATTAGGCAATGAGCGAAAGGGACGATATGTAGATATGCGCTGTCATGATTCCTTGATATTTAAAAGATTAACAAATCAGGGATTGGATGCAAAGGTAGAAAATTATTTTAATCTAACTAAAAAAGAAAAAGAACAATTGGTCGCCAATCGTATAAATCGTATAAATCGTATAAATGCAAATTACTCCTAATATCTTTTTTATTATACTAAACTGCTCATCTAAGAAGTTTTTGTGCCCCCCTTTACAAATTTCGACCCTTTTTCTCCATGGTCTGAAATGATCAGCGAGTTCAGCTATCTGTCTGTAATGCTTGCTAACTACCAACAAGGCCAGGAAATTGCCACACAGACTGGATATTTCGATCCATTAATTCATCACTATTATGTTTAAAATAAACACTTTACACATTTAACAACTTGACAAGAACACTCTTTTTTCCTAAAAAAATGCTTAAATTTAATAGCCCCTAGAATTAATTAAAAACCATATGTTATGACAACTATTAACGAATTTAGGGAAAGTTTGAGAGGCGATTTAATAGAGCCTCAGGATGAGGAATATGATGAGGCCTGCAAGGTGTATAATGCAATGATCAGCAAACATCCCCGCATGATCGCCCGTTGTATGGATGTGGCGGATGTGATCAGGTCAGTGAATTTTGCAAGAGAAAATAATATACTGCTTTCCATTCGTAGCGGTGGACACAATGCGGGAGGTTTAGGAATTTGTGAGGACGGATTGGTGATTGACCTTTCCAGGATGAAGTATACGCGTATTGACCTGCAGGCAAAAACCGTAATGGCAGGTGGAGGATGCACCTGGGGAGATATTGACCATGCCACGCATGTGTTCGGAATGGCAACACCCAGCGGAATTATTTCTACAACGGGTGTCGGAGGTTTAACTACCGGAGGAGGTATTGGTTATCTTACCCGTAAATACGGTCTGAGTATTGATAATCTGCTGGCAGTAGATGTAGTGTTGCCTGACGGAAGTTTTGTTGTTGCAAATGCAGATCAAAATCAAGACTTATTTTGGGCCATAAGGGGAGGTGGTGGAAATTTTGGTGTAGTTACTTCTTTTACATTTAGGCTGCAGCCTGTATCAATGATATACGGTGGTCCTATGTTATACGAGTTAAGTGATGCAGAAGAGGTGATGAAATGGTATCGTGAACTGATAAATGATGCACCGGATGAGCTGTATGGTTTTTTTGCATTTCTCACTGTTCCTCCTGCAGCTCCTTTTCCGGAGCATCTTCATCTTAAAAAAATGTGCGGGATTGTATGGGCTTATACGGGACCGATGGAAAGTGCTGAAGAAACCTTCAGGCCTATTCGTTCTTTCAAGACTCCGGCACTTGATTTTGTTGGCCCCATACCTCAACCAGCTTTACAGCGTATGTTTGATGGCTTGTACCCTACCGGGCTTCAGTGGTATTGGCGTGCTGACTTTGTAAAAGAACTAAGTGATGAAGCGATTACTGAACATATTCAGTTTGGAAAGGAATTACCTACCATGCATTCCACCATGCACTTGTATCCTGTTAATGGCGCGGCATCACGGGTTGGCAAGACGGATACCCCCTGGAATTACCGCGATGCGACATGGGCAATGGTCATCGTAGGTGTTGACCCTGACCCGGCAAACAAGGAAAAAATTACGACCTGGACTAAACAGTATTGGGAAAAACTTCATCCTTATTCTGCCGGCGGTGCTTATGTGAATTTTATGATGGATGAGGGAGAAGAGCGTGTGAAAGCTACTTATGGTGAAAATTACGAAAGATTAGTAACGATTAAGCGCAAGTACGATCCGAATAATATGTTTAGAGTGAATCAAAATATTAACCCCTATCCTGAAAACGAACCTGTGGTGACTACCTGATGGAAATCCCATTAGTCTAACTGTCGCCTTGGCTGGACAATTTTCGAATCAATTCTTATATGATTTGAAAAAACTGACGAATTTTGATCTATCGGGTCTTTAATCCTAGAAATAACTGGCTTTTATTTTTCCGGAAACTAGTAACGAATTATAAGCTTCAACTCCATTCTCTTTTAACATATTAGTAATAAGAATATTACAGCTCAGGTTATTACATTGCATTATGAGAATGGTGAAGAGGCAGCAACCATTTTGATTTACCCACTTCATATAAAACATTCGGTTACCGGCCTAAATATTCCACTGGTTAATCTTGCTATGATTTAGATGATCAATTAAATTGATTTTTTCGGCCTGTTATTGGCGCGGACAGGTTCGCATGAACACCATCTCTCCTTAGTCTAATTCTGAGGCCTGTTTATTCGCCATTCCCCGAAGCCGACCCGAATGAAACCCGAACAAGGTACCTTATTATGGCGGCTTATCTACAGGCCTGAACAAAGCCGTCTGCCATACCACACATCGGTTCGAAATGCATTCTACCTTCGTTTTACGATGTAATTGTTTAGGTGTCATCGCCCCAATGTAGCATCAATAAAAATGTGGCTGTGCGTTTTATGCGTATGTCGGCAGCTTTAGCAATGAAACACCTGATAAACTCATTTTAACGCGCAGTATATGACACGGAAATTACCTATTCGTAAATAAAATCTTCTATTTCACCTTTATTCCACTTAAGCGAATCAGCGATGCATCCTATACCGGCACAGTTTTTCAGCGCTATTTTAACCCGTTCCAGATGGGCGGCATTAATCCTGCTAAGATCCTTATTTTTTCGTAACTGCTTCTTTATAATGTCATCACCTATCAGTATTGTAATAGCCGGAAAAATTCGTTGCGCCAGAATTTCCTCGGTGGAGTTATATTCCTGCTATCTCCTATTTTTAGAACTTAATTTTTTAAATTTATACTTCTGATTTTAGTTTTATAGCCCAATGTCACAAGCTAACTTGCTCCAGCCTCAGAGAGGTCCGGCAGTAGAAGTTCCGCCCGATCCGGTTGTGACGCGACAGCAAGTCATAATTACAATCTGATAAGTTTAAAATGTTGATTAGTAGCTCCGGTAAAGGTTTTTACCCGGGCATCAGAACCATTAGCAGTACCGTCAACATCTAAAACTACAGCCGGATTCGCTCTGTTCACCATTTTGTAATAACCACTACCTACGTCCATAATCTGCCATTCATCATTAAGATTAGCATCGGCCGTATACGTACGTTGAACAACATCTGTGTTGTTTATAACAGGACCCGCGTTTAATGTTGCCACCATTGCCTTCCCGGTCAACTGATTAATTACTTTAAAATAGCCTGCTCCCAGACTGGTAATATTCCACTGGTCGTTTGTATTTGTACCATAAGTATATAAGAATATATTTACGTCTTCTGCAGTTGAGAGCCCGTTTGTAGCTATTGCTCTGGTAGAACTGTTTCTGGCCATTATTTTATACTTTCCATTCACCGGACCGAACAACCGCCTGGTAAACTGGCTATTAGCATCTGTTTCATACAAATTCCGGTAAGGTGAGTACGTCTTGACAGTTATCTCATCTCTATCTGGCCTAAATCTCATTATACGCATCAAACCATTGCCCCCAAATTGGCGGACAGTCGTTGGGCCTTGGTAGTCTGACATAAAAGTTTTGATTGTATTCCCATTAAAGTTGTCTTCACGTTCCCCTTCACCCAAGTCACTTCCATAATGCCCGCAAAGCATTAAAAACACATTGTGACGATCCTTTAACTTATTATAGAGGGCTTGTCCTTGTCCGTCTCCGCTCCATGCAGCAGGTTTACCATCTTTAATGATATAATGTGAAACGATAATTGCTTTCCTAGATGAGAAGGTTGTGCAAAGGTCCCAAGCCCATTGGTTCGTTCTGTTTCTTTCAGCTAGAGCTGTAACATCCCCAGTACCGGCAGCACTATTAAATTCGATGTAGATGATAATGAAATCTATTCCACCAGCGGTGATCAAATCATAATGATTATCATTATTATCGGTACCCGTATCTAGATTTTCTCCATAATAGGTCTTATTGGCAAAATGATCCCTACCAAAAGTAGCGTTGTACTTAACTGTAGTGCAGGTTAGCGGATGACCAGTGTCTGGAGACTGATCGTGGTTACCCACACAAGTTCCATATGGTATACCCTCAGGCAGTCCGGTTGTAACTGGGTTTTCGAGGCTATAATAGCAATCTTTTGCGTTATCCCAGTGAGATTGATATTGATCTCCATTTTCAGAGATATCTCCTAAACTAGCTACATACACTATATTCTGAGACGCGCGGTTAGCTATAATCCAGTCTGTTTGTGCCTTAAACATGGCTTGTAAGCCTCCATGGCGGTTCGATACATAATATTGCGCATCAGGAATAACTACAATTGTAAACTCCTCTGGAGAGGTGGACACTGGACTTATTCTGGAACTGGCCGGCGTATCCGGTTCAGCTTTCCCCATTGACTCATTTTCTTTACATCCTGAAAAAAATAGGGCAATTGCTAAAATTAGCAACGCCTTTTTGCTAACGAGGATATAATATCTCTCATTAACATGGTTTGACGAATTGTTCATATTTGGCTTTTTGATTAGTTCTTAGTTTGTTACGGCTTTCACTGCCTTGTTCATACATGATATTTTTATGCACATTATCCTTTTATTGTTAATGTATTTACTATCACACCCTTGTCATCAATCATTGTTAAATTAAATGAACGGTGATCTGCTTTAATATCCATTATAGTTCTGGCGCCATTTCTCGGCCCGCCTCCAATGACTATCGGATAGTTATGTTCCCCTTCAACTTTCTGCTTAATACTATATCGGTGAGTATGTCCCGATATGAGTAAATCTATTTTAGCATCATTAAATATTGGACCCCAAATTTTACGGCAATGCATTGTTCCATGCCAATCACCTGAATAATATGGAGGAATATGGCTAAAGACTACTTTATATTTTGCCCGTTTATATTCCTTTTTTTGAACCTCGTTTTTAAGCCACTCAGCTTGCTTTAAGCGATAGCTATCAAAATCTACTATTCCACCGTACTCAGGATCTTTGTCAGTTTTATCTTCTCCTGAATCAAGTACTATAGCGTATATAGGTCCGTATTGGATGGAATAGTAATATTGATGTTCACGTCCGTCGAAATAATCTGATAAATTTCTTGCAAACTTCCCTCTGGTTTCGTGATTTCCACGGGAGAAGAAGAATGGTATTTGTGTAGAAAAGAGCTTTGAAAAAGGAGCAAGTAAATGGCTTACTAACTGATTTTCATCTATTTGAAAATCAAACATGTCGCCGTTTAAGAAAATAAAATCCTTGCTTTCGGATTCAACATATTTCATTAAATGGGCGAAAGAATCGGGCCTGTCATGAATATCATTAAAAACTAAGAATGATACATCCTTGGCCTTTGTATTCACTGTTCTAAAACTATAAGCCGGACTTAAAAACGTATCGCCGTAAACTAGTCTATAGGGTGCAAAGCTTTCAATCTTCTTTGAACAAATGCGATAAAAATAAGATCTGCCAGGTTGTAGGTTTTTTAAAGCAATTGAATGAATAGTATTATAAGCCTCTATAAGTCCGTCATTTACAGTATGGGCTTTTTTATCTATGAGATCCTTAGATTCGCCATACTCAACCCAACTGTAACATGGAACATGTGTAACCCAACGCACCGTAATTTGGTGTTCACCCGGTGCTTGTAAATATGGGCCGGTTTTTAAAATCGCACCAGAATCCTCCTGTAAATCACAGATAGTAGCACCGTAAGAGACTCCCGGAACTATTGCGGCTGCAGTGCCAAGTAAACTTAAAGATGCCAGAAACGTCCGGCGTTTAACGGTATTATTCATAACAATTAAAACTTCGAATTTTTACAAGCACATCACCAATCGCCTTTTCAAATCCTTTTATCATCAACTTTTGTATTATTCTTTCACTTCCTTTATTTCAAAAATATTACTGCTTACCGCTTTTGCAGATGGCAGTTCTAAACCGGCATTCATTAAATAGCCGCCACTATACTTTTTCCCGCTTACTGCAGCTGGCTTGGTACCGGGGAAAAGATTTACCTCGGTAATCTGGTATGATTTGCGCTCATCCAATCCCTGTAATTTTACCGGGCTAAAATCTTCGCCATATTTGCTGTTCAGCATGTATGAATATAGTACTGCTCTGCTTTTATCCGCGCTCGCGTATAACAATACCGCCCTGTTTTGCTCATAGGGCGAAATAATTCGGTAAAGGTTGCCATACCATACCACATCACTTAAATACTTATAGGTTTTTATCGCTTCCTTAGTAAATTGCAGCTCATTTGCTTTAAATTCTGAAGTGTTAATGTCATACCCCAGCTTACCCATCATGGCCACATCCGTACGAAATTTCAAGGATTGTTTGCCCCATGACGTTACATGTGCAGCAATAGTGTTTGCCGGAAAAAAATAAGAATATCCCCACTGGATGTACACTCTTTGGAGTCCATCAGTATTGTCGCTCGGCCAAAATTCGGTAAAGTATTTCAGGGCCTTATAGTCCGTCCGTCCACCACCGCCTGAGCACAACATCATAGGTAAATGCGGATATTTTGCTTTCATCCGATCCATTACATTATAAAGTCCCTTTACGTAGTCTATGTTGAAATTCTCCTGGTTTTTAGTATAGGGCGAGTAGCTGTTAAATATCCAGGCATTACAATCCCATTTAAAATAAGCCAGTTTTGGGTTTTCCAGGAGTAGCTTATCCATCACATCGAACACGTAATCTTGTACTTCAGGATTGCTCAGGTCGAGCACTAGTTGATTTCGGTTGTAAGCCTCCTCGCGATTAGGTGCCTTAACTATCCATTCAGGATGAGTTTCGTATAATACGCTTTTAGGATTCACCATTTCCGGCTCCACCCAAATGCCAAACTTTATACCTTTCTTTTCAGCTTGTTGCACGAGGTGAGGTATACCATCTGGTAAAATGGCTTTATTTACCTCCCAATCGCCCAGGCCATGTTTATCGTCGTTACGCGGATATTTGGTACCGAACCATCCATCATCAAGCAAAAACATATCTACACCCATATCGGCTGCACTGGCAATCAGTTCGTCAAGTTTAGCCTGATCGAATTTAAATTTGGTGGCTTCCCAGTTGTTCAGCAGCGTTAAACGGGGTTTTTCGCCATCGTTTACGCCATGCTTACGGGCCCACTGGTGCATGTTCCTGCTGGCTTGTCCTTTACCGGCGGTGCTGTACGTAAATATAAACTCAGGGCTGGTTAACACCTTGCCTGGCGCCAGGCTGTACGCTGAAGCGTAGGGATTCATGCCCGGGATTACACGTAGCGAATGATGATTATCAAGCTCAAAAGCGAAGCGAAAATTGCCCGACCATGCTAGCGAACCTGCCAGTACTTCACCATTATTTTCATCAGAAACTCCATTTAAGGATAATATGAAGAATGGCGATTGATACATGTGCGTACGTGTGCCTAATTTGGCATCTATTATTTTGAGTCCGTTGACCAATGGTTCTTCCACCATTTTTTGCTCTTCCGCCCAATCACCATGAAATTGAGTTAGCCAGTATTTTGCTGCGTCGAAATTCAGCATGGCGGATG
>CAMLDJ010000196.1 GCA_946478755.1 uncultured Pedobacter sp.
TCGGTTGATTTCAAATAGTTCAGGTCCAGCCCGATCGCAGATCTCAGTGTCAGTCCTTCAATGGGTTTATAATCCAAAGCAAAGTTACCTTGTATCCGATTCTGTCGCGCGGTATTGTCAACTTTCTCCAGACTAACCAGTGGATTAGAGACGTTGCCAAAAACTGAAGTATTACCATAAAGATTACCCACTTTTGAAGCAATAATAGGTGCTGCGCGGTAAGCATTGGTAAAAGCATCCAGTTGTGCACCTTTCGCTTTGCCATTGGTATAGGAAATCATATTGCTGAACTTTAGTTTCTTTGTAAGCGTATATTCATTATTTACCCTTAGCGTAAACCGGTTGTATTTATTCCCTACCTGGATTCCCTCATCTGTCAACAGGCCAGCACTTAAAAAATAAGTGACTTTTTCGCTACCTCCGGACAGAGAAAGGTTCTGCGAACTCATGAGCCCCCTTTGAAGTATGGCGTCGTACCAATCGGTATTTGCGCCAGTGAGCATAGATGGGGTGACCAGGTCACTACCACTTCCATAATATTTATTAGCTTCATTTAGATATCCCGTATACTGATTGGCACCGGCCATGTCAACGAGGTTGGCGGCTTCCCGGAAACCTATATTGGCATCATAAGTAAGGACATTTTCTCCGGATTTTCCCTTTTTGGTCGTAATGAGAATTACACCATTTGCCGCACGCATGCCATAAATGGCTGCAGCAGAAGCGTCTTTCAATACATCTACGCTAACGATATCAGCGTTATTGATGTTTTTGATATCGTCTGTAAACACCCCGTCCACAACGTACAGGGGATTAGCGCCACCAAGTAATGTTCCCGTACCCCTTAGTCTGACCGTAGGGGTGGTATTGGGTTCGCCAGAGCTAATGATCTGTACGCCGGCAATCTTTCCCTGAAGTGCCTGGGTTGGCGTTTGCACGGGTTGCCTGGTTAGATCCTCACCCTTAACCTGAGCGATTGAGCCTGTAAGGTCTCTTTTTCTCTGAGTACCATAACCTACGACCACCACCTGCTCCAGTTCCTGTGAAGTGGAAGACAGGGAAATATTAAGCGTCGTCTGGTTATTTAACGGTACTTCACGGGCAGAATAGCCCAGATAAGTAAAAACAAGTGTTGCATTTGCAGGGGCGCTAAGGGCGTACCTTCCCGAAGCATCTGTGGTTGTTCCTGTTTTTGTTCCTTTTACCAGTACGCTTACCCCCGGGAGTGGTAATTTATCTGCTGCGTCAGTCACCACACCATTCACAGTGACATCCTGTGCCAATGCTATGGTGCTGAAAAATAAACAGAGAAAAGTTAAAACAGAAAGTTTAGTAAAGCTTCTTTTCATGTTGTTTGCTATTTGGTTAGTAAAAATGTTGTCTAAATTTCCACTACTATTGCCGCTAATACAAGAAAATCACCTCTACATTAATACATCAAAGCATAGATATAGGTGATCTCAAAATGTTGACTTTCATGGTGTAAGCGTATAAAAACTGTGTTCAGGACATCTCAGTGAAATCTATGTCTCTACAACAATCCAGAAAAATTATAGTTTGAGAATTTGGTTTTGAGCTTACGATGAGAGGTAATGATGTAGTCTTGAGCAAGTCTACAATTCCATCAGGAACTCGACAAGGTTCTTGTCATGAGGCACGTTGAGCTTTTTCCTAAGCCGGTATCGACGAATTTCTACACCCCTTAAGGAGATATTGAGTAATGATGCCATCTCTTTGCTGCTCATATTCATGCGCAGGTAGGCACATAGCTTTAGATCATTAGGCACCAGATCGGGATGGTTTATTTTCAATTTCTTGAAGAAACTCTCATGTGCTTCATTAAAGCTGCTTTCAAACAGGTTCCAGTCGCGCTCGTCGTTCATGCCCTCATCAATGACCTTCTGGATTCTTTTTAACTGTTCCTCCGCAAGAGGTTTGCCATTGGCATCTTTGATCTTCAGCATTTCCTGACTGATCTTCTGCAACAATTCATTTTTATAAACCAGGCTCATTGCAGAATTGGCCAGTTCCCTGCTTTTTCCGGCCAGTTCTGCCTGAAGTTTTTCAGTCTGCAGTTTAATAATCTGTTTTTCTGTTGCCTCAGCCTCCTTTTTCAGGAATGCTTCCTTTTCAGCCTGGAGCTTCTTGGTAATCTCCCGCTGATCCTTCCATAACTTTTTTTCGTAAAGTTTCTTGCCAACCAACAGCAAGATGATAAAGAGGAGGGCATAACATACAAATGCCAGGGTACTCGCGTAAAAAGGCGGGAGCACTGTAAATTCAAAGACTGTGGTCTTGCTTAAGTTCTGGTCGTTTATTTTTGCACGTACCAGAAATCTATAATTTCCACCTCCCAGGTTGGTAAAATCTTTCTGAGAAGCAGGGCTCCAGTCAGACCATTTTTTGGAATAACCTTCCAGAAAATACTGAAATTTAATCTTGGCCTGCCGGTAATAGGGAAGGGCATAAGAGATACGGATATTGTTCCGGCTAAAGGGGATGGCTATTGCAGATTCACTATTGCCAACTTCACTTATCGTAAGATAGGTGTCTGTGATGTCTTCTACTTTCCTGATCAATACTGATGGTAAGTTGATCTTCTTGCTGCCATTGGGTTCCATCGCATTAAAGATGACGAAGCCCTCGTCCACACTGATCAGGTAAATCTGATCGCTGATCTTACTGATGTTCTCATAATATTGGACCATCCGGCCATCCAATGCGCTGAACTGGTTGGAGTCTATTCCAATCCTGCCCGGCTGTTCAAAATTAACGAGCGCCATCTTTCCATGGTTAATAAACCAGTATCTTTTGTTCCCGGCACTGATGATCTTATTTGAATTGGCAAAGGAACCTATTGCATGATTCAGGACTTCATACCCCGTAAACTGGTTGCTGATTTCATCGAAAGTTAAAAAGCCCTTATCGGAGGAGTAAAGTAACCTGTTTTCCAATGTAAAAAGATTGACATTGTAGTTGCTCGGTAAACCATTCCGTTCATCATAATATTTAATAGCGGTTGCCTTTTTGAAATCAGGGCTGAGGCTGAGTTTATACAGTCCTCTGTAAGCATGACTTACCCAAAGATCTCCCCTGGAATCTTTTTCCACATATCTGGAAGGCGCTGTAAAATCCTCAATTTTATGAAAATATGTCCATAGCCCGGCGGCATTTTTCTTATAAAGTACAAGTCCGTTATAGGTGCCCTGAATAAGGTAGTCCTCATTTAATTTTTTTATGGTCCAGCCACCGCTTATACCGGATATCTTTTCTATTTTATTGTCATTTACCCTAAACGTACCATCATTATGACCGCATAGCAATTGTCCGTCAATTAAACTCAGGTCCCAGACCTGCCCCTGTGTATTTGGGATCAGCTTAAAATTGAAGGTCCTGAAAGGCTGCCCGTTTTCTGTTGTCCAGGGACTGGAGAACAGGCCCTGATTGGTTCCAAGGTATATTTTGTTTTTGTAAATTAAACTGGAGTAAACCGTCCCGAATAAGCCTGTTTTATCGAAATAGAAATAAAGAGGGGAATTGAGCTCTATCCGGTCGATCCCATTATCCAGTCCCGCCCATAAGTTCTGTTCCTTATCGGCATAAATACTTAATACAGTATTGTTTTGCAGACCGCTGGATTTGCTGATTTGCTGGATGATATGGCCTTCCTCATCGATGATGATCAACCCATTTAAAATGGTGCCATAAGCATAATACCTGCCCAATACCTGAGCCCCGTTGTTGAGTTGGTAAGTCCGCAGGAAAGTGTTGGCTGGAGTTTTGAAGGGGATATATCGATGACCGTCATACAAGAACAGACCTGCTTTACTGGTTCCAATAAGCAATTTTCCGGCTTTATAGGGTAATATAGAAAGCACCCCTTCTGGTAAGGCCGGACCATCATTGTTTAATGGGGTTAAATGACTTCCTTTTAATTCAAATAGTCCCCTGCCCAGTTCCTCAACGATGAAACGTTTATCTACATGGTGCAAAAACAGGAAGGAGCCCGCACCTTTAACTACACGGATTTTATTGTCCTCGTAAACGTAGATCGTGGTGAACGACTGAAAGATGATTTTTTTACCATCAACGTAGATTTTCCAGATCTCGTCGGTCATTTGATATGGTTTAGGAATAAGCTGGATCAATGAATGATACTTTAAGCGCTTTTCCGTTACCTTCCAATATCCAAATTCACCAAAGCTACCTGTATAAACTGTTCCTTGCGTATCCGTAGCGACTGACCGCACAATCTGGCGGTTTGGCATTTGGTATTGCTGCCAGTATTTGCCGTCATAACTCAGCAGACCCTGGGCATTTCCAAAATACATAATACCCTGTTTATCTTTTGCGACAGACCAGTTCTGGTTGCCAGACAGATAAACAGATTTAGGATAATTTTGTATGTAAGGAACCCCGATGCCTTTAATTTTATCGGCGAATGCATAGAAAGGCAATAAAAGCGCAAAATAAAATATGCAGCAATTCAGGTACCTGTTGTTCATGAAAAGCTAAGGTAGTTATTTTGTGGCCACGTTTACTGGCTGAGGTACTTTTACATAATAACCGGTTCCGTCATATTTCCGTTTACGGGGATTAGTGGTACAAGCTACCGAGCAGCAGCCTTGTAGTTCATTGCCACAGTCGTCGCACTGGGTAATATGCTCATTGCATTCCGGGTTAGCACAATTGATCATTTTAGGGCTTACCTTACCGCAGTTATAGCATTTCGATACGATGCTTGGATTTACAGCGTTGACATCAACAGCAATACGGTTATCGAACACATAACATTTGCCTTCAAAGTCTTTTCCTCCGGCCTCTTTTCCATATTTAATGATTCCGCCATGCAGCTGGTATACATCGTTAAATCCGTGATGTAGCAGCAGTGCGGAGGCCTTTTCGCATTTGATACCTCCAGTACAATAAGTTAACACCTTTTTGTCCTTATATTTTGCCAGTTCATTTATTTTTTCCGGAAAATCCCTGAAGTTCTCAATGTCAAGTGTAACCGCATTCTTAAAGCGGCCAAGATTGTGTTCGTAATTTGACCGTACATCGAGGATCACCACATCCTCCTGATCGATCATTTTTTGAAACTCCTCAGGCTCGAGGTGTTTGCCCGTTCTTTTGTTTGGGTCGATGATGTTTGGATCTCTTAATCCTGAATGGACAATCTCTGACTTATACCGGCAATGCATTTTAATGAAGGATGGTGCTTCTACGTCGTCGATTTTAAAATCGGTTTTTGCAAAGCGCTCATCGGCTTTGATAGCAGTCATATAAGCTTCGCAAGCCTCTTTTGTGCCTGAAACGGTGCCATTTAAGCCTTCATGGGCAACAATGATCCGGCCTACAAGGCCAAGAGATTTACAGAATTTAAGGTGGTCGTCGGCAAACTGTTCTGCCTCTGAAATGTGACTATAGCAATAGTAAAGTAAGGTCTGGAATTTTTTCATATTTCATTGATACCGATGCAAACGGCGTTTAATGGGTTTAAAGTTGCAAAAGTGCAAAAAAAACCGTTCTCCTCCAAGACTGGCATCTCTTAGGCTCCTGAAAAGGAGCAAAGAGCGCCTAGGTCTTATCGGAGAAGGTATTTTTTGTTTCAGGCAGGGAGCAGACAAAAAAAACCGTTCTCCTCCAAGACTGGCATCGCTTAGGCTCCTGAAAAGGAGCAAAGAGCGTCTAGGTCTTATCGGAGAAGGTATTTTTTGATTTAAACGAGAGACAAAGATAGGCAGGAGGTATTTTACTTGGGTAAGCGTATAAAAATGCAGCTTTAACGCACGGATGGGGGAGGGGCATGGATTGTAACAAATTGAGTATTTTTAGGCTAAGTATGGTGATTTATTCCCCTTTTAGGGGGTATATTGAGATGGTCTTGGGGATAGGCCGCTTAATTTGTGTTGGATAATTACTAAGTTTGTATTTGGGAATCAACAAAATTCTACTAACTAACTTTAAATATAAAATGACTACAATTTCAATGAAACCGCTGTGGTTGGCTGCGGGCCTGATGTTTGGCACCACTATTGGTTTTGCACAGGACAACCTCGTTAATTCATTAAAGAACAACCAAAGTGCAAATAGCGCCAATAGCTTTACCTTCACTCCCGTGATCAATGCTGAAGCCACTTCAGTAAAAAATCAAAAATCATCGGGAACCTGCTGGAGCTATAGCACGAATTCATTCTTGGAGTCGGAAATGATCCGCATGGGGAAAAAACCAGTTGACCTTGCTGATCTATTTACGGCCCGGAATGCGTATATTGAAAAAGGGATTAATTATGTGCGTATGCATGGTGCGCTAACCTTAGGGGATGGTGGCGCTTGTCATGATGTGACCAATATGTTTGCTAAATATGGTGCTTTACCGCAGGAGGCCTATAACGGTAACGATTATGGAAGTCCGGGTTCATCTCAAAGAATGAACAAATTAACGGAAGCTATTCTGAAAAAAGCTATCGATGGTAAGTTTGATCCAAGCTGGAAAGCAAGATATATTGCAACAATTGATTCTTGCATGGGTGCTGTGCCAGAGAAATTTACTTATGAGGGAAAGGAATATACACCTAAAACCTTTGCTAAAGAGGTTGTAGGTATTAATCCTGCTGACTATGTGGAATTGTCTTCTTTTACAACCAGCCCTTATTATGAGAAAGCCGTATTGATGGTGCCGGATAACTGGTCATTCGATCAGGTTTATAATGTACAGATGGACGACATCACGACCATTATTGATCATGCATTGAAAAAAGGATTTACTGTGGCATGGGCTACAGACGTTAGTGAAAAAGGCTTTAGCTGGAAAAATGGTGTGGCATATGTGCCTGCGAAAGATTTTGAAAGCATGAGCTCAGAAGAGAAAAAAGCCATGTTTAACGGCCCTAAACCAGAAAAGGAAATTACTGTAGAACTGCGTCAGGCGGCTTTCGATGATTATGAAACTACTGATGACCATGGTATGCAGATCACCGGTATGGCTAAAGATCAGGCTGGCAAAGAGTACTACATCGTTAAAAACTCATGGGGTGCTACTAACGATTATAAAGGATATTTGTATGTAACGAAGAATTTTGTGAAATATAAAACTACTGCATTTTTGCTGCATAAGAACGGAATTCCTTCTGATTTGCGTAAGAAGATGGCGATTAAATAAACCTGCTCTGGCAGGATGAAAGAGGTTGTATCATTGATAAGATGATCAACCTTTTTTTTTGCCAAATTATTTTAACAGACACAGAACGATTGCTTGATGAAGCCAGCTTGGCCGCACTCGTATCGCCTTAGGTCTGGGACTGCATACAGAAGGACTTAAATAGTAAATAAGCCATAAGATCAGCATATGTAAACTAGGTAATAACTATATAAATGACCCTGTTATCACCCTGTTTAGACCCTGTTTGCACCCTGTTTAGATATAGTATAACCTAAGCTGTTACTTTCATCTGTTCTTAAATCAAAAAAGCCATTAAATAAAAGGCACTGATTGATGTAATTAGATTAAAATCCATACGAGAACCGGAAACCATGGGCTACTCTTTTATTGCCATCATAAGCAAAGCCGTAGGTTGCTCTTAATATCAGTCGTTGAAGACCGAAATAAAACTCTGTATAATTTCTTTTGATCGGTTGACTCAGATAGCTTGCGCCTATGATCTCCTCCAGTTTGAGTTTGCGGATCAGCGGAATTTTGTTGCTAAACAAGCCGGAGAAATTATGTTCGAAGTGCGCTTCAAGATATTCACGATCCGTACTGAAAAGGTAGAAATCGAGAAACTGGAATTTTCTCAGGTTTGGAAGTGAGAATAAAGACCGATTGCCCCTGAAGTGTTTCTCCTCCGGATAAAAGAGCTTATTATTGTTAAGAAATTTACCTGTTCCAATAACAAAAGATGAGTATCCCCATAAACCATTGCTGATCCTGTTTTGAGAAACTTCCAAGGAAACCAGGTCATAGTCAACATCACTATTTAGTAAGCGGTTAATGCCTTTCCGGTAAGAAAGGTCGATTACCGGATATTTAGAGGGCTGATAGAATTTGCCATCCGGGCGGGTAATGTATTGCTGGCCTATGGTGTAGTTTAGCGAAGCGGTTAATGTCAAAGCCTTATAAGTAGGGAAGAGCGGTGTTTCTGTATCAGGAGTAAAGGGGTTGTTTGAGGTAAATGTTTCTCCTTTAAGATCTTTGATTTTGAATGTAGTCGTGTTAACCAGATTGCTGTTGCGTGAATAATTCACATCAAGAGCCGCCTGGAGTCCATTCGTAAGCTCTCTTGTCGTACCCACATTTGCAAATTCCTTTTTATAGAATTTGGAGAAATTGGTCTCAAAAAGCAAAGTGTTAATCGTGTTGCCCAGTAAGCGCATCGAACCATAATTGTTCAGGTCAAAAATTCCTGAACCGGCACTGATGTTAATATTTGCTCGTTTTACTGGATTATAATAGTAGTTAGCGGTGATGCTTCCTGTTAAGGTCTTGTTGGAGAAACCGTACCTGGCCTCCGGGCGGATGTTGTAGTAACGGTTGTCGCCCAGGTCCTTAGTATAGGTGACGCCGTATTTAAGGGCAAGACCCTCTACTGTGTTGTAAAATACAGAACGATAAAGCGGGTCAAAACGATATCGTTTCTGTGCATAACGATTGTTTATGGTATATCCCGTTACAATGAACTTAACCGGGCCAAATTTATTGTTTGCCTTTTCAATAGAATCCAAATAACGCTTTGATGTTTTTATCGTCGCAATGCTGTCTTTCCTGATGTATTCCCGGCTCTCTTCGTTCGTTAGTGGGATGGGGCGATTGTTCAGCCAGAATAAAGAATCCTTCTTATTAACCGATTTGGTAATCTTTAGGATTTCCCCCTTGAAAAAATTTTTGGGAAAATCGGGCTGCAGGTTATAATTCGTGTAGACGCCGACATAATAGCCTTCGAACTTAAATCCCAGTATATTCCCGTTAAATTTGAAATTGATATTTGAAGGCATGTAAGTATTGCCGGTTTTTAGAAAAAGCTGGGAGATATTGAGCGTATCGAGCAGGTTAATTCCAGTGTTTTCTGTAAGGTAGACTTCGGCATTCACAAGGTGCCAGCTGTCTTCTATAATATAGATTACCCCTCTGAACACAGGGTCGTGTGTTCTGCGTGGAATGACCTGTATCTTGTTTATCATGGCTCCATTTTCCATGCTTACGCCGAGTAACTTATAACGATAATATAAGAAAGCCTGGTCTGAAATTGGCGATACGAAGCCCCGAGAACTCAACTTGTCTTCCAATAAGATATTTTCGTAAAAATTGATGATCAGATCTGAAGCTTTATTAAAGCTGAAAGCATTGTTTTTCCCAGCTACTTTCGAGGAGATCATTTCTTCGTGGATGTGATCAGGGCGTTGATAAGCAAAGGTGGAGGTCGATTCCGATAGGTAAAGAACGCCCTTTCTACCCGTGTCCAGATCCAGGATCTTTTGTATATCCTTCCCGAATATTTTTTTTGGGGCCCCGACAAGTTTTTGTACCCCTTTGATATAAACATTAGCGGTGTAAGCATTTACTTCTGTGAGATGTTGCGCTCTCTTCTTTATCGCCTGCCTGATGACTGCATTAGCAGGGTCTTCTGCATTACCCTTAATCGTAACTCCAGAAAGCGTGTACGTTTCAGGCTTAAGCGTAATATTTTCCACAACATCAGCAGCGATGCTGAGTTCTTTTTCTATGGCTTTATACCCGATCGCTTTATAAACAATCGTATAAGTCCCCTCATCAAGGGTAAACCTGTAAAAACCATCGATGTTTGCAGAGGTTCCTTTCGTCGTATTTTTCAGGTAAACAGATGCAAAAGAAATTGGCTGTCCTGCCGGATCCTTAATGCTGCCGCTCAGTTTATATTGCTGTGCAAAAGAAATCATTGCAGTTACAAGGAATACCAGCGTTAAAAAAAATCTCTTCATAACTTGGATTAAGCTCTAAATATCGGATAACTTATACGTAAACAGAATTTTTGCGCTAAAGTTTATGGAGTATCTTC
>CAMLDJ010000197.1 GCA_946478755.1 uncultured Pedobacter sp.
ACAATTAGCGCCGCAGCTTTATCATAATAAATAAACCACAATTGAATCCTTATTGTTAATTTTATGCCTATGGAAAAAGTAATTGTAACGGGCTTACTGGCCTTTGGCATGTCTGGAAAAGTATTTCATGCACCATTCATAGATGCACACCCTGGTTTCAGGTTTCATGCGGTATTGGAGCGCAATCAGAAAAAAACAGCAGCAGATTATCCAGGTGTCAAAAGTTATGATACTTTTGAAGAGCTGATCTCAGATCAGGAAATTGAACTCGTAATCGTCAATACGCCAAACTTTACCCATGCAGATTACACACGCCGGAGCCTTCAGGCAGGAAAGCATGTTCTTGTCGAAAAACCTTTCACTGCGACATCAGCCGAAGCAAAAGAATTATTTGACTTGGCCAGAACCGTCGGAAAAAAGATCTTTGTTTACCATAACCGGAGATGGGACAGCGATTGTACCTCCATCCAAAAAGTAGTAAATAGCGGGCAACTCGGTCAGCTCAATGAAGTCCATTACCGGTATGACCGCTATAGAAAAGCCATTGGTCCGAAAACATTCAAGGAAGAACCACAACCTGCAAGTGGATTACTATATGATCTGGGCCCTCATCTGCTGGATCAGGCCATCAGCTTATTCGGTAAACCTCAGTCCTTCTATAAGGTATTGGGAAAGCATCGGGAAAAGACCAAAGTAGATGATTACTTTATGATCCATTTGACCTATCCGAATGATCTTCATGTATTCCTGACTTCGAGCCTGTTAGTTGCAGATCCTCAAAAAGCTTTTGTACTTCACGGATCAACCGGATCATTTGTAAAGGGACGATCGGATGTACAGGAAGAGCAGCTCTTAAACGGGATGAAACTGAGCCATCCTGCTTACGGCATAGAAGCTTCTGAAAACAAAGGCCGCTTAACCGTTATGGATGATCAGGGGACCCCACATGTAAGCTATATTGATTCCGAAAACGGGAACTACATTGGCTTATTTGAAGCCGTTTACCAATCGATAGTCAATAACACTTCGTACCCGGTCACTGAAGAGCAGATCCTGACACAACTGGAAATACTTGAGGCCTAGGTTATGCACACCATACTATTTGTGCTCCTTCCCCTACTCGTTATTACGCTTTATTTTATCCTGCGCAACAAGACTGCCAAGTATAAAAAAACACATACGCTTACATTCGAGGAACTGGAGCTACTTGCTAAACATGTCAATTTTTATCAACGGCTGAATGCGGAACATAAATTGAAATTCGAGCATAAATTAGCCGTATTTTTAAGTGAGGTGAGACTTGAAGGTGTTGGCCTGGCCGTGGAAGCATTGGACAGAGTGTTGGTTGCTTCCAGTGCCGTTATACCCATCTTTGGTTTCGAAAACTGGAGGTATAAAAACCTGAGTACAGTGCTTATATACCCCGATACATTCAACAAAGATTTCCAATTTGAAGGTGGCGAAAGAAGTATTCTTGGCATGGTAGGCGAAGGTTATATGAACGGACAAATGATATTGTCGCGCTCGGCATTGTTACTTGGTTTCTCTAATGCTGCAGACAAAGAAAATACTGCAATCCATGAGTTTGTCCATTTACTGGACAAATCTGATGGTGCTACAGATGGGATACCTGATCAACTGATGCGGCATGAATATATCAGGCCCTGGCTAAAAATGATCCATCAGGAAATGCAGCAGATAGAACGCGGTAAATCTGACATTAATCCATATGCCCTTACCAATGAAGCAGAGTTTTTTGCCGTTGTGTCAGAATACTTCTTTGAAAAACCGGAGCAGCTAAAACTCAAACATCCTGAACTTTACAGGATGTTATCAGAAACTTTTCTCCAGGATCTTACAGAATAGCCTAGAGACTGCCTAATAGCGCTACCTCAAATTCTGTAGGTATTTCTATATGTGGAATATGGCCGCAAGCATCAAATTCTATGAGCTTGGCTCCGGGAATCCTGGCAGCCGTCTGCTTACCTAGAAATCGATATTGTCCATATAAGGCCTGCTGGTCCGGACTAAGCAGCCCTTTTCCGACAATCGTCTTATCTTGCTTACCAATGAATAAAACGGTGGGAACCCTAATGTTGATGAATTCATGCACCACCGGCTGTTCGTAGATCATGGTATATGTCATGGCCGCCACCCTTGCCCATCTTGGAAAATCAGCACTATTGGTAACACCACCAGCAATACGCACCAGCTCTTCATATTCCGGCTTCCATCTGGTAAAATAAGAACTTTGATAGTACTTCCTAACGCTTTCAGCTGTAGACTTCAACTCCACTGCATATTGCTGATCCGTAGTGACATAAGGAATAAATTTACGGTAATCCTCCAATCCTATCGGATTTTCCAGCAATAGCTTTTCTGTTTGCTCAGGAAACATCAGCGCAAAACGGGTAGCCAGCATGCCTCCCATGGAATGTCCCAGCAGACTTACCTTCTGGATTCCAAGTGCTCCGAGCAGGGCTTTATTCCATGCGGCCATTTGATGAAAGCTATAATGGATGAAAGGTTTTGAAGATTTACCAAAGCCGATCTGGTCCGGGACCACAACCCTGAATCCTCTGTTGGTTAAGGCTTTGATCACACCCGACCAATAATAGCCTCC
This sequence comes from uncultured Pedobacter sp., assembly GCA_946478755.1. The sequence goes on from CAMLDJ010000197.1 coordinate 2,624, forward strand.
AAAATTTTTGCCATGAAAAAGCATCACCGTTCTGCCATTTGCCAATTGGGTTGGTGCTATGTCCATATAGGCCATTCGTACATCCTGACCTTCAACCGAAATAGGAAAATATTTTATTGGATAAGCGTAGTTGACATTTTCTAAGGTAGTCGACAAGGTATCCGTTTTTTGGGCAAGTGCAGCCAGCGTGGAGACACAAAAGATAAGGAGGGATAATGATATTCTTTTTAACATGAGGGGTTTTTGGATCAAACAATAAATGGTAGCGAAAGTTCTAAACTTACACATAATTTATTCTTTGAAGGAAATTTAAACGTAACACCCTTAAGACAGGGTTAAAGCAGATAGCTATAAGTGTCCGGGTGATATGCTTTTTTAATAGGATTCAAACAGGATTCAAACAGGTTGAAAACTATATCAATGACCCTGTTTGCACCCTGTTTAGACCCTGTTTACACCCTGTTTACATATGGGATACCTTGCACACTGCCCGAACGTTTTATAGGAGCGGTACTCAGTCTAACCCAAGCCCATATTGAATTATAAAAATGGAACAGAAATACCAAAGGTAACATTCCGGCCGGGGTTATAAATTCCCACAGGTTTGTATCTGCTTAAATGATTGTAATATTCCTTGTTTAAAAGGTTTTGGCCGGTTATCCAAATGTTAAACCTTCCCTTTTTTGTTGTTATACTTGTTCCGACACCTGCATCCAGTAAGGTGTATCCATCGGTTTGGGTTTCAAAACTATCAAACCGGGCCTGCTTGAATGTATTGGTTATACCAACTTTAACATAAGTATCAGCAAGCCCTTTTATGCTGGGCTCAAATCTGATGTCATTGCTAACTGTTGCAGCCGGAATAAATGGAAGTGGCGCATCCGTGGCTCTGTTCAGGCCTTTTGTATAAGAAAAAGAGTTTTCGAAATGCAGCGACTTTACCAGGTGAACGTCGACAGAGGCCTCTCCACCGAACAAGTCCGCATTCGTTTGCACATAACGGTAAACCGGCAAAATTTCTATGCTTCCGTCCTCATTTTCTAAAGGAATGGTCTCATTATGGAAATTTCCAGGATAGATATAATTGAAGATTCTGTTCGCATACGCATTCAGTCCGAAGGTCACCTTGTCGGCCGTATACGTTAACCCGAGATCAAATTGTACACTCGTTTCCTGTTTTAGGTTACTGTTTCCCATTTCATACCTGAATGTACCCTCATGCCTCCCATTTGCACCCAGCTCAGCAATATTGGGCGCCCTGAAACCTGAGCCCGCATTACCCTTAAACACCAGGTTCTTTGCCAGTTCGAAAGCAAATCCCAATGATCCGGATACATTTGAAAAGTCGTTTTTAAACCCTGTAAAAACTTGTTCCCCATTAAAATTCAGATCTTTTCCGTTAATTATTTTGAAATCATAACGCAACCCGCCATTAATGGCCCCTTTGCTGAAACTTCGTTTTAGATACATAAACGCACCAATGTTATTGCTGTGATAATCCGGGATCAAAAATTCTTCTCCATGGTTTTCATTCTCCTGATACATCCCCTGGATACCAATAGCTGGCTGCCAGCTGCCCAGGTTAGGGAAATTATACTTAACATCATAAGTATAGGATTCGAGATTGAGGTTTAAACCTGGATCCTGTAAAGTCTCTTCAAATTCTTTCCTGATATTGTGCTGAAAAGCAAAAACGGTTTTCAGCTGTCCGCTGCCCAGGATAATATTACTGTTTAATGCGGCCCGGTAATGGATAATGTCCTGAAGCGGCAGCCCTAATCTTCTTTCCTTTGCCTGCGACTGGCTGATGACATCTCCATCCTCATTTAAATAGTTGCCTCCCTTGTCAGGGCCTTCTTCAACCAGGCCAATATTGGTATGAAAGCGGGAAAAGGTAAGATGAGAATAACCCCAGCTTTTGTTTAAACCGAGCATTCCATTAAAATTCAATTCGTCGAATCCTGAGTTAGGAACAGTGGCGTCCTTATAACCAAAGCCGTAAGCATTTTTATAAGATGCACGGCCACGGTATACAAAACCATCCTCATTGCCCTGGAGCATTAGGGATGAGGCCGTAAGGCCATTATTGGTGCTATAAGATGAAGTAAAGGAACCATTTTGTACACCTGGCGCTGGAACAAGGTCGTCGATCACATTAATGACCCCGCCGAGTGCATCAGAGCCGTACAGTAAGCTGGCTGGTCCCTTTAAAATCTCTACCCTGGCGGCAGAAAACTGATCAACCTCAATTCCATGCTCATCACCCCATTGCTGAGCTTCTTCCCTTGCACCGTCGACCATGGTTAACACCCTGTTATAGCCAAGTCCTCTGATAATCGGTTTTGAGATGGCTCCACCTGTGCTTACTTGAGAAACGCCTGGAATCTTTGCGATCGCATCAATCAGGTTTGTGCCGGCAGACTGGGCCAGCGCTGCTTTGCCGACGGTAACCACCGACAAACTGTTGGTTTTATTATTTGAACTAAAGGGGGAACCGGTAATGACCACCTCAGCGCTTTCAATAATTGAAGGCGATAAGGAAATGATCAAATTGTTCTGTCGGGACAAATCAACACTCTCGGCATGTGTTTTATACCCGATGAAGCGCACTTCAAGTAAAAACCTTCCTTTGGCAGGGACGCTCTTTAAAATAAACTCGCCTTCACTATTGGTGGTCGTAACCACCTTCAAGTCGGTGATATAAATGGTGGCACCAGCTAGTGGAGCGTGATTGGAGGCGTCTATAACCTTGCCTTTAAACTGGGCGACTTCTGTTGCAAAACTTAGAACAGGGGAAAATATGCACAATGCTATATACAGTAAAAGATATACTCTTTTCATTAAAATATCGGTTTGAAAAACGATGACCGCAACATGTACTGCTGGGCGATCCAATTAAAATTGATAGAAAATTACGCAGACCGGTAAGGCCGCAGAAGCAGTTTAGGCTAGAGGAGGCCCCCTCAGGGCCAGATTAATCAACTCAGTATAGGATCCGCTTTGCTTGCTATAAAACTTGGCCAAAGGCCTGCAAAAGAGGTAAACCTGGAAATGATGCTGAAACACAGTGTAATTCTTCTCAAAATGCGCCTGACAGATTAAGCAATGCTCTACCTGAGTGCCTACATGCAATTTATGCGTGCATTGTTTTTCATGCAGCATACATCTGATGGGTTCATCATGATGATGATGGAATGCACTAAAAGGAGTAAGTGCCAGGGCAAATACCCAAAGCAACAAAAACGACAACAGCCGATGAATATGTAAATGATTTCTCCTCAATTCAGGCTAAAATTAATGAAATCTTTATCATTTCAAGGACTAATACAACAAGATTGCGTTTATGTGACCGCAATTTTGATGATCTCCTGCCTATTAAAAAGATATTGTTTAAAAAAAACAAAAAATAAATAAACAAAGAAATCTACTTAATATATTTGTATATAATAAATACCCCTTTTGCTTTGAGAAAAAAACCTGCGACATATAAAAAGATTCTTGTAATAGAAGACAACCATGCTATTCTTGATGTGATCACTTTGATCTTGCAAAGCGAGTCTTATAAAGTAACCGGATTAAATAAAAGTGTTGACATGATGGCGCACATTGATCAGCATGATCCAGATCTTCTCATCCTCGATATTATGCTTCCTGATGGGGATGGAAGGGAGCTGCTGAAACAGTTAAGGATAAACCAGGCCACAGCGAACTTACCCGTATTGATGATCTCCGCAAAGTATACTGCCCAGAACATAGAGCACGGTGAATATAAACCAAATGGTTTTTTGCCAAAACCTTTTGATATTGATGATTTACTCGACCGTATTGAAGGCATTCTTGCAGGGAAGACCTATTAAAAAACAGATAATTGTTGTAAGTTAGATGGAAATAATGCGATATGACCGCTAATGAACAGCTGATCCATCACTTCTATACCTCTTTTAAAAATAAGGATGTAAAGGCAATGCAGGACTGTTACGCAGATACTGCTTCCTTTAACGATCCGATTTTTACTGACCTTAGTGCAGCCCAGGTAAGGATGATGTGGGCAATGTTACTGAAGAGCGGCAAAGATATGCGCATCGAGTTCCAAAATATCAAAGAAACACAAAGTGGGACAACTGCAGAATGGACTGCCTGGTATACCTTCTCTGCAACGGGGAACAAGGTCCGTAATCAGATTAAAGCTTCATTTGTGATCGAAAACAGAAAAATAGTAAAACATACGGATCGGTTTAGCTTTTATCAATGGGCCAGACAAGCCCTCGGACTGACAGGGTTACTCTTGGGATGGACCGGTTTTCTTAGGAACAAGATCAGTACAACAGCGAAAAAGAAATTGGAAAGCTTTATGTCGTCAAATGTTGACTAGTCTTTTAAAAGTTCGACAATCTCTTCAATAGCTAATTTTTGCTGCTCCCCGCTCTTCATGTTCTTCAAAGTCAGCAAGCCACTCTCCATCTCGTCGCTTCCAATTAAGATGACATAGGGGATGTGCTTGTCATCTGCATAGCTCATTTGCTTTTTGAGCTTCGCTGAGGAAGGATATAGTTCCGCCGCAATATTGCCTGTACGTAATCGTTGTAAGATCGGCAGTGCATACTTTTCCGCATCATTATCAAAATTACTAATTAGCACCCTGGTGCCTGCAGCTGTAAACTCGGGGAAAAGGTCCAGTTCCTGTAATACATCATAAATTCTGTCCGCACCAAAAGAGACGCCGACTCCCGTTAAGCCCTTTAAACCAAACATGCCAGTCAGGTCGTCATAACGGCCACCACCACCTATACTACCCATCGCGACTTCATTAGTTTTCACCTCAAAGATGCAGCCTGTATAATAATTTAGTCCACGGGCAAGCGTAATGTCAAGTTCAATATCCGGACGCAAAGACTGATCAGCTTTAAGCAATTCTTTTACATAGTCAAATACCGTTTCAATTTCTGTGATTCCAGCCAGGCCTGTTACCGAACCCGCAAGCACCGTTTTCAAACTGTCGAGCTTTTCCTCGTTTGATCCTTCCAGTAAAATAACCGGTTTTAATTTATCTATATCTTCTGCTGTAAAGCCTCGCTCGAGTAATTCTTTGGCTACCCCCTCTAACCCGATTTTATCGAGTTTATCTATAGCGACGGTCATGTCAATAATCAGGTCCGGTTTCCCGATCACCTCCGCTATGCCAGACAAAATCTTACGATTGTTGATTTTGATGGTGAAGTCTTTCAAACCAAGGTTCCTCAAGGCCTCCTGGTAAATCAGGATGAATTCCGCTTCATTCAACAGACTGTTGGAACCTACCACATCAACATCACATTGATAAAATTCTCTATAACGCCCTTTCTGTGGTCTGTCAGCGCGCCATACAGGTTGAACCTGGAATCTTTTAAAAGGAAGTGAGATGTCATTTTGGTGCATCACGACATAACGGGCAAAGGGGACGGTTAGATCGTAACGTAATGCCTTCTCGCTGATAGCTGGTGTAACTGCATTGGAATTGCCTAATGCCAGCAGATCTGGCTTCACCTTCGAAAGAAAATCACCGCTGTTTAAAATTTTAAAGATCAGTTTGTCACCCTCATCTCCATATTTCCCTGTTAAAGTGGACAGATTTTCCATAGACGGCGTTTGTATTTCGGCGTAACCATATTTCCTGAAAACACTTTTAATAGTATCAAAAATAAAATTACGCTTAACCATTTCCTGAGGAGAAAAATCTCTGGTTCCTTTTGCTAACGAGGGTTTGATATTCGACATAGGCGCAAAAGTACGAAACTAACAGGCATAAAAAAAGGTTGTCTGCGTTATGGGCAGACAACCTTAGTCTTTTATCTTAATTACCTGTTTAAAAAGCCAGACAGGTATATTTTCTGATTAAACCAATAACCTGATCGGCTCTTCCAGCAATCCTTTAAGGGTTTGCAGGAAGGCAGCGCCAGTAGCGCCGTCAACTACACGGTGATCACAGCCTAAGCTCAGTTTCATCACGTTACCAGGCACAACAGCCCCGTTTTTAACAACCGGAATCTGCTGGATGGCACCGACAGATAAAATTGCACCATCAGGAGAGTTGATAATTGATGTAAATTCATCAATACCAAACATACCCAGGTTAGAAACGGTAAACGTAGAACCTTCCCAATCTGCTGGCTGTAATTTTTTAGCTTTTGCTTTTTGACCGTATTCCTTAACCTCAGCAGAGATATGAGATAATGATTTACCATCAGCAAAACGAACTACAGGAACCAGTAAGCCATCTTCAACAGCCATTGCTACGCCGATATTCGTATGCTCATTGAAACGGATCTTATCCCCACCCCATGATGAGTTAACCGCGGGATGTTGCTTTAAAGCAACAGCTACGGCCTTAATAATAATATCATTAAATGAAACCTTGACCGGAGCAACTGAATTAATGGCCGTACGTGCGGCGATAGCATTGTCCATATCAATACTGATATTTAAGTAGAAATGTGGCGCAGTGAACAAGCTTTCTGCTAAACGTTTAGCGATAACCTTCCGCATTTGCGAAACTGGCTTTTCGGTAAACTTCTCTTCACCAACATATTGAGGAATAACCGGTGCAGCTTTCTCTGCAGCCGGAGCTGATGAAGGTGCTGTACTTGCCGACGCCGCAGCTGGCTTAAAGTTTTCAATATCTTTCTTAATGATACGTCCGCCATCGGCACTACCTGCAACCTGTGAAAGGTCAATCCCTTTATCTTTTGCGATTCTTTTCGCTAAAGGAGATGCTTTTAAGCGCTCTCCGCTACCAGATGAAGCAGGAGCTTCCTCTTTCGACTCAGCCGCTTTTTCAGCAACAGGGGCGTCCGACTTTTTATCTGCAGCTGCAGCAGGCTTAGCCGGTGCATCGCCCTGACTTAAAATTCCGCTGATATCTGTTCCTTCAGGCCCAACAATAGCAATAATGCCATTAACTTTAGCGGCCTGACCTTTTTCAACACCAATATGCAATAATGTACCTTCTGCGTAACCCATTACTTCCATTGTAGCCTTATCGGTTTCTACATCAGCAAGGATATCATCGTCTTTTACTTTATCGCCAACTTTTTTATGCCATTCAGCAATTACGCCTTCAGTCATAGTATCGCTAAGCAGTGGCATACGAACCACCGTTACACCCATTTTTTCCAGGTCTGCATCAGTTAATGCAGCGCCGCTGGTTTCACTTTTGCTTTCTGCTGGTTTCTCTGACGAGGAATCGGCAGCTTCTTCCTTAGCCGTTGCCGGAGCAGCGCCTTCTTCAGCAGCTAAAGCTGCTTTATAATCTTCACCTTCCTTACCAACTACAGCAATTATGGCATCAACAGGAACAGCCTTGCCTTCTTCTACACCAATGTATAAAATGGTAC
>CAMLDJ010000198.1 GCA_946478755.1 uncultured Pedobacter sp.
AACTATGAATATTTTAAAATTTGGAGGTACATCTGTCGGTTCAGCTCAAAGCATAAGTGCGCTGATAGAGATACTCAGGAAGGAAAGAGGGGATGAAAACCCTATTGTTGTACTTTCTGCAATGGGAGGTGTTACCAATACGCTGCTGGAGATGGCAGAAAATGCGCGTAAAGCACAGGATTATGCCGATCAGCTTAAAGCAGTAGAAGCTAAACATTTTGAGGTTATCCGGGCTTTACTGCCTGCGGGTGCACAAAATCCTGTACTGACCAAATTGAAAATCTACTTTAACGAGCTGGAAGATATCCTGCAATCGGTCTACAACCTGCGCGAATTAAGCCTGCAGACGAAAGACCTGATTTTAAGCTATGGCGAACGTTGCTCAAACGCAATGGTTAGCCATATCGCCCGTCAGCAATTTCCCGAGGCACTTTATGTAGATGGTTCGGAACTGATCAAGACAGACAGCAACTTCGGCCAGGCCAAGGTAGACACCCAGCTCTCAGAAATGCTGATCAGGGAGTTTTACGAAAGCAATAAAGATAAGCTGTTATTTGTTACCGGCTTTATTTCCAGTAATGATGAGGGCCGTATTACTACTTTAGGCCGTGGTGGAAGCGATTATACTGCTGCCATTTGGGGTGCTGCCCTAAACGCAGCGGAGATTCAGATCTGGACAGATGTTGACGGGATGCTTACCGCCGATCCCAGAATCGTTAGAAAAGCATTCTCTTTACCGGAATTAAGCTATACTGAGGCGATGGAACTTTCCTATTTTGGAGCAAAGGTGATTTACCCGCCAACGATGATCCCCGCCTTTTTAAAGAAAATACCGATCGTTATCAAAAATACTTTCAACGTTGATTTTGCCGGTACCTATATCAAACATGGTGCACAGGCATCAACCTTACCCATAAAGGGGATATCTTCAATTGATGAGATCAGTATCCTTAACCTTTCGGGAAGTGGAATGGTTGGTAAAGCAGGATTTAGCGGACGGCTGTTTTCTCTCTTATCCAGGGAACAGGTAAACGTAGTGCTGATCACACAGTCGTCATCAGAGCACAGCATTACTTTTGCCGTAAAACCTACAGACGCGCTAAAAGCACTATCATTGATCAATAAAGAGTTTGAACTGGAACTTCAGGCGCGCAAACTGGAATATCCCGAGGTAGAGAATGGACTTTCCATACTGGCCATAGTTGGCGAAAATATGAAACGTACACCAGGAATTTCTGGAAAATTATTCAATGCGCTGGGCAGAAATGGGGTCAATATCCGGGCCATTGCACAAGGTTCCTCAGAGTATAATATTTCGGTTATACTGTCGCGGGCTGACCTTTCAAAAGCGGTGAATGCAGTTCATGATGCATTCTACTCAGACCTGAAAAAAACCTTGAACGTATTTTGTCTGGGTACAGGTAATATCGGTAAGACTTTATTCCAGCAGTTGCAGAACCAGATGCCATTTCTGGCAAAGAACAACGACCTTCAGGTCAAGGTAATGGGCATTAGTAATACCCGCAAAATGTACCTGAATCCGGAAGGAATAAACCTTGGTAGCTGGGAAGCTGTATTGGAAGAGCAGGGAGAAAAGGCTGATCTGGCAGAATTCATTAAACAAATGAGGGGAATGAACCTGGCCAACTGCGTCTTTGTAGACAATACCGCCAGTCATAATCCCATCCAGCATTACCTGGATGTATTGCAGTCCAGTATCTCCGTAGTAACTTGCAATAAAATTGGAAATTCAGCAGAATATGATCAGTATGTAGCTTTTAAAGAAGCCGCCAGAAAGCACGGAGTGGAGTTCTATTATGAAACGAATGTAGGTGCAGGCTTGCCGATCATCCGCACGCTAAAAGATTTAATGCTTAGCGGCGACAGGATTGCCCGTATTGAAGCCATCTTGTCTGGTACCATATCTTATATCTTCAATAATTTTAAAGGCGACAGGTTATTTCACGAGGTAGTAAAAGAGGCACAGGACATGGGTTACACAGAGCCTGATCCGAGGGACGACCTGAACGGTAAAGACTTTATGCGCAAGATGCTTATTCTAGCGCGTGATGCCGGGTATGCATTGGAGGAAAAGGATGTGTCTATCGAGAGCATGTTGCCTGCGGCTTGTATGGCCGCAAGCAGTGTAGCTGATTTTTATAAAGAAATGGAAAACAATGCTGCCCACTTTGAAAACCTGAAAGAGGAAGCTGCAAAGAGCAATAAAGTATTAAGATATATTGGCAAACTGGAAGAAGGCAAAGTAACCATTACCTTACAGATGGTGGATGATAACCACCCTTTCTATATGCTTTCTGGCAGCGATAACATCATTTCTTTTACGACTGATCGCTATAAAGAGCGGCCATTGGTGGTCAAAGGGCCAGGTGCCGGCGCCGAAGTAACTGCCGCGGGTGTATTTGCAGATATTATAAATGTGGGTAAAAGATAATTAAGCTATGAGAAATTCCGTAAAAGTTTTTGCCCCTGCCACTGTAGCTAATGTGGTATGTGGCTATGATGTGCTTGGCTTCGCTGTAAATGAACCCGGTGATGAAGTGATCATGCGCCTGACCGACAAGCCAGGTGTGTCCCTTTTAAAAATTACTGGTGATGGAGGGCGCTTGCCTTTAAACCCTGATAAGAATACTGTTAGTGCGATTGCAAAACATTACCTGGAACACATCGGCAGGCGGGATGCGGGTGTCGAAATAGAGCTTCATAAAAAGATGCCTATAGGCAGTGGCCTTGGCTCAAGTTCGGCCAGTACTGTTGCCGGTTTGTTCGCAATCAACACCTTGTTTGATAACCAACTGAGTAATAGGGAGCTCGTGCCTTTTGCCATGAAAGGAGAGGAGCTTGCCTGTGGATATGGTCATGCCGATAATGTAGCACCGGCCTTACTGGGAGGTTTTGTGCTGATCAGAAGCTATAGTCCGCTTGATATCATCAGCCTGCCATTCCCGGACGACCTGCATGCCGCTATTGTTTATCCGGAAGTGGATGTCCCTACCAAGGATGCACGCCAGATGATCCGGTCAAAAGTGTTTTTAAAAGATGCGGTAACACAATGGGGCAATGTCGGGGGACTGATAAGCGGCCTGTTTATGAACGATCATGACCTGATTGGCCGCAGTATGACCGATATACTGGTAGAACCAACACGTTCCATTTTAATCCCTGATTTTGACCGGTTGAGAACCCTGGCAATGGAAACCGGGGCAATTGGCTTTGGTATTTCAGGCTCTGGACCTTCTGTATTTGCGCTTACCAGGGATGCAGAAACAGCTGGAAAGATCACGCAAAGATTACAGCTGCACTTAAAAAATATTGCCATTAACAGCCTGGCCTTTGTTTCAGAAGTAAATAAAAAAGGGCCGATCATATTAGACTAAACAAAATGAAATTATATAGCACCAATAATCCCAACCTGAGTGTCGATTTCCCTACCGCAGTATTTAACAGCATGCCCTTAGATAAAGGCTTGTATATGCCTGTTGACATTCCGCAATTAGATCAGGAGTTCATTAATCATATGGATCAGTTCACACTCTCCCAGATTGCTTACAAAGTAGCGTCAGCATTGATGAAGGATACCATCCCTTCGGAGGATCTTCAGGCAATTATTGATGATGCCATCAATTTTGAAGCCCCGGTAGTAGAGCTGGATCCGGAAACTTATGTGCTAGAACTTTTTCACGGTCCCTCACTAGCCTTTAAAGATTTTGGTGCCAGGTTCATGAGCCGCATAATGGCTTATTTTCTGAAAGATAACGAGAAAATGCTGGATGTGCTTGTGGCAACTTCCGGTGATACCGGCGGTGCAGTGGCGCTGGGCTTTTTAGGCGTGCCCAATACCCGTGTGACCATTCTGTACCCAAAAGGTAAAGTAAGCGAAATCCAGGAGCAGCAACTTTGCACAAATGGACAAAATATTCATGCCATTGAGGTGGATGGAACTTTCGATGATTGCCAGGCACTCGTGAAGCAGGCTTTTGCAGATGAAGCACTAAATGCTAAGCTTCGTCTTACTTCGGCGAATTCCATCAACATTTCCAGACTGATCCCACAGACATTTTATTATTTCAATGCTTATGCACAATTAAAACGTCAAGGTAAAGGGGAGCTGGTATTCTCTGTTCCCAGCGGAAACTTTGGCAACATAGGTGCAGGCTTGCTTGCCTATAAAATGGGACTTCCTGTAAAACAGTTTATTGCGGCAACCAATGCTAATGATACCGTGCCGCGCTTTCTAGAAACAGGCCTATATGAGACCCGGCCTTCTGTCCAGACTTATGCCAACGCCATGGATGTTGGGGCACCAAGCAATTGGGTACGGATCATGGACCTGTTTAAAAATGATGAGGCCGCACTTAAAAAGATTGTGCAGAGCCAAAGCTATACCGACGAACAAACCCTGCATGCTATAGAAGAAATTTACAACCAGTACGGGTATGTAGCTTGTCCGCATACCGCAATTGCATGGCTGGCTTTAAAGAAATATCAAAACAAGTACCCTGGATCAACAGGAATCTTTTTGTCCACCGCACATCCCTGTAAGTTCCCGGACATATTTCCGGAAGCTATAAAAATTAAGATCGAGGTTCCTGAACAGGTGAAAAGCCTTGCTGAGCGACCAAAACAGGCGACCAGCATGGATACCAGTTTTGATTCGTTTAAGGCATACCTGAATAAGTACTAAGCTTATTTCTTTGTAAACCGCATGATGGAAATGTCGCCCATCATAAAGTTCAGCGTCGTATCGCTGGTTATGGAATAAGTGCTTGCTTTTTTTAGCATTTCGACAAAAGTGGCTTCTCCCTCACCCGGACAGGCCATTTTTGTCATTATCAAGGGTTTTGTGAAATTGATCGTACTGTCATCTGCAACAAGCTGACCCGAAAAAGAGTTGCAACTGGTATTGCCACTCACCCTTTTCTCTGCAACATCAAATTTGATGATTGGCTTTTTGCCAGGGTACAGGCCATTAAAGGCGATCCTTGGCCCTGATATATAATTCAACTCCCAGGTTCCCCCCAATTGAGATAACCCACCATTGCCTATACTGCCAGGCTTCATTGTTGTGCAAGCCGCTAAAGAGCTTCCAAGCACCATTGTTAATAGCATCAACCTTTTCATACCCATCCTTTACCTTGGTAGAATCCGCCATAGCTGTTGCTATTTTATACATTAGCTATGGCGAACCCTATAATAATATTTAGTTTAACCTTGTTCAAGGTACAAAGAGTATTCCAAAAAAAATATTTACCTGAATGTGAATTAAAATATGGCCTGTGCTATTCGTTTTGTGGGTTCTGGATTTCCCATCGTATAAAAGTGTAATACAGGCGCACCCATCGCCTTAAGCTCTTTACATTGGTTGATCATCCACTCAATCCCTACTTCTTTTACCTCTTTCTCCGATTTGCAAGCCTGTACGGCTTCGCTCAGGTCCAGGGGTATATCCAGGTGAAATATTTTAGGTAGACTAATCAGCTGCTTGCTGCTTGTAATTGGCTTCAGCCCTGGAATAATGGGGACATTAATGCCATTAGTCCTACACTTTTCAACAAATTCCCCATACTTTTTATTGTCGAAGAACATCTGTGTGACAATGAAATCGGCACCTGTGTCTACTTTATGTTTCAGATATTTGAAATCAGTGTCCAGGTTGGGGGATTCAAAATGCTTTTCGGGGTAACCGGCTACACCGATGCAAAAATCTGTTTTTTCAGCACTTTCCATATCATCATGCAGGTATTTGCCTTTGTTCATGTCTACCACATGCTGCAGCAGTTCTGATGCATAAGCATGGCCATTAGGCGTAGGGATAAAAGCATTGTCGCTTTTGCGGGCATCACCTCTTAAAACAAGTACATTATCAATACCCAGAAACTGAAGGTCGATCAACGCATTCTCTGTCTCGTCTTTGGTAAAACCACCGCAAATTAAATGAGGTACGGCATCTACCTTGTATTTGTTCATTATGGCCGCGCAGGTGGCTACGGTGCTTGGGCGCTTGCGGTAAGCTACTTTTTCCAGCAAGCCATTGGCATGCTGTTTATAGATGTAATCTTCCCTCAGGTAGGTGACATCGATAAAAGGTGGGTTGAATTCCATTAATGGATCTATTGCGTCAAATATTCCTTTAATGCTCTGCCCCTTAATAGGTGGCAACAATTCAAATGAGAACAAGGTTTTACCCTTTGCGTTATTGATATGGTCTATAATTTTCATTGGAATATAAATTGTTTTTCGACGGTAATGAAGCTATCATGAGTTTTATTCATTGTATTTGAAAATGTAAACTCATGATGGTTTCATTAATATCTGTATTCGTGTGGTTTGTGTTGATAAAAGGTTAATACGCTAAATTAGGGCTCAGCCACCTTTCTACTTCTTCAAGCGACATGTTCTTTCTAACCGCGTAATCTTCTACCTGGTCTTTGCTGATCTTTCCTAATCCAAAGTACCTTGATTGTGGATGCGCAAAATAAAATCCGCTTACCGCTGCAGTAGGATACATGGCATAGCTTTCAGTTAAGCGTAGGCCTATCCTTGCCTCGGCATTCAGCAGTTCAAACAAGGTGCCTTTTTCCGTGTGTTCCGGACAGGCCGGATAACCTGGTGCAGGACGGATACCCGAATACTCTTCCTTAATCAGTGCCTCGTTATCCAGGGTTTCATCTTTTGCGTAACCCCAGTAATCCTTACGCACCAACTCGTGCATCCTTTCAGCAAAGGCTTCCGCCAGCCTGTCTGCCAGTGCCTTAGCCATAATGCTGTTGTAATCATCATAAACCGCTTCAAATTCAGCCACAAGTTCATCACAACCAATGCCGGCAGTGAGGGCAAAGCCGCCAAAATAATCAGGTACACCCGTTTCTTTCTGTGCAACAAAATCTGAAAGGGCATAATACGGCTGGTCTACAGTTTTCTCGGCCTGCTGACGCAGGGTATGGATCACCACTTCTTTACCCTCCACCTCGAGGACAATATCATCTCCTACCGCATTTGCCGGCCAAAAACCAATCACTGCTTTGGCTGTCAGCAATTTCTCTTCAACAATTCTTTTTAACAACGCCTTGGCGTCACTGAATAGTTTTTTCGCTTCGTCACCCACAACTTTGTCTTCCAATATCCTCGGATAGCTTCCACGAAGTTCCCAGGTCTGAAAGAATGGGGTCCAGTCGATATAGGGAACCAGGTCTTCCAGCGGATAATCTTCAAATACCTTTGTTCCTGTGAAACTTGGTGCAGGGGCCACCAGGGAGGTGTCAATTTTGAAATTTTCCCTGCGGGCTTCTTCAATGGTTTTGAAGCGTTTGTCTGAACGTTTGTTTAAATGGGCTTCACGGGCTTTATCATACTCAGCTCTGATACCTGCAATATATTCATCCCTGGTGTCCTTGTTCATCAAGGTGCTGGCTACAGTTACACTTCTGGAGGCATCCAGAACATGGATAGCAGGACCGGAGTAGTTCGGTGCCACCTTTACAGCCGCATGGATCCGTGAGGTTGTTGCTCCACCTATCATCAATGGTATGGTAAAGCCTTCACGCTCCATTTCCTTCGCAAAATGCACCATTTCGTCCAGTGAAGGTGTGATCAGACCGCTCAATCCAATAATATCTGCATTGATCTCTTTGGCTTTCTTAATGATCTCCTGTGCAGGTACCATCACACCCATGTCCACAATTTCGAAGTTGTTACAGGCCAGCACAACGCCTACAATATTTTTTCCGATATCGTGCACGTCACCTTTGACGGTGGCCATCAATATTCTTCCTGCTGACGAATTCTGATCCTGGTCGGGGTTGTCCAGTTTTTGTTGTTCAATAAAGGGCAGTAAATAAGCCACCGCTTTCTTCATCACACGCGCTGATTTTACCACCTGGGGCAGGAACATTTTTCCAGCACCAAACAGGTCGCCTACAATGTTCATTCCATCCATTAACGGGCCTTCAATGACCTGGATTGGTCTGTCGTATTTCTGCCGGGCTTCTTCGACGTCATCATCAAGGTATTCGATAATCCCTTTCACCAGGGCGTGTGACAAGCGCTCTTCCACCGTGCCTTTACGCCATTCTTCATCCCTTACTATTTCTTTACCTTTTGTTTTGATGGTGTCTGCAAATTCTACCAGCCGCTCTGTGGCATCATCCCGGCGGTTCAATAATACATCTTCAACCAGGACCAACAGATCAGGTGGAATTTCCTGGTAAACTTCCAGCATTCCGGCATTTACAATTCCCATATCCATACCTGCCTTAATGGCGTGATATAAAAATGCGGAGTGCATGGCCTCCCTAACGGTATTGTTTCCTCTAAAAGAAAAGGAAATATTGGAAACACCGCCACTTACTTTAGCATATGGCAGGTTTTCCTTGATCCAGCGGGTAGCATTTATAAAATCAACCGCATAATTGTTATGCTCTTCCAAACCGGTTGCTACGGTAAGGATATTTGGGTCAAATATGATATCCTGTGGTGGAAAGCCCAGTTCTTTTACCAATATGTGGTAAGAGCGGCTGCAGATCTCTACCCTGCGCTCAAAATTATCGGCCTGTCCCCGTTCATCAAAGGCCATCACCACTACTGCCGCCCCATAGGTCATGATTTTCCTCGCACTTTCCCTGAATTTCTCTTCCCCTTCTTTCAGTGAAATGGAATTAACAATGCCTTTTCCCTGAAGGCATTTCAGCCCCGCTTCAATTACGGTCCATTTAGAGGAGTCGACCATAATCGGCAACCTGGAAATGTCCGGTTCTGATGCGATCAGGTTCAGGAATTTAGTCATAGATGCTTCGGAGTCGATCATCCCTTCATCCATATTCACATCGATGATCTGGGCACCACCTTCAACCTGCTGACGGGCAACGGTCAACGCGGCCTCGAAGTCACCGCTTAAAATCAGTTTTGAAAACTTTGGTGATCCGGTAATGTTTGTACGTTCACCGATGTTTACAAAAATACTTTCGGGTGTTATGGTTACAGGTTCCAATCCACTTAAGCGCATATAGGGCTCAATTGCCGGAATTTTACGTGGTGCTGTATTTTTTGCTTTGGAAGCAATGCAGCCAATATGCTCAGGTGTAGTACCACAGCATCCGCCCACTATATTTACAAAACCATGTTGGATAAAATCTTCAACCAAATGGGCTGTTTCGTGTGGCATTTCATCATAAGCACCAAATTCGTTCGGCAAGCCGGCATTTGGATAAGCCGAAACATAGCATGGGGCCTTTGCAGAAAGTTCTTCAATATGCGGCCTCATGTCTTTGGCACCTAGTGCACAGTTAAAGCCAATACTGAGTGGATCGGCATGGATCACCGAGTTGAGGAAGGCTTCGGCAGTTTGTCCGCTTAAAGTTCTTCCTGAAGCATCGGTAATGGTGCCTGAGATCATGATCTCTATCTTGCGGCCAATCTCATTTTCATATTTCTTGATAGAAAATATGGCTGCTTTGGCATTTAAGGTATCAAAAATGGTTTCAATGAGCAACAGGTCGGCACCACCATCAACCAGTCCGCGTACCTGCTGGTCATAAGCATCAACCAGCTCGTCAAAGGTGATGGCCCGGAAGCCTGGATCGTTCACATCCGGAGAAATGGACAAAGTCCTGTTCGTTGGACCTACAGCGCCTGCTACAAAACATTTGCGGTCCGGGTTGGTAGCCATAAATTCATTTACGGCCTCTTTTGCAATTTTAGCGCCTTCAAAGCTCATTTCATAATCCAGCTCTTCCATCTGGTAATCTGCCAGGGAAATGCGCTGGGTGCTAAAAGTGTTGGTCTCAATGATGTCAGTACCGACCTTAAGGTATTCAGTATGAATCTCTTTTATGATGTCAGGGCGGGTTAAGTTGAGTAAATCGTTGTTGCCTTTTACATCACACGGGTGATTTTTGAAGCGCTCGCCTCTAAAATCTTCTTCAG
>CAMLDJ010000199.1 GCA_946478755.1 uncultured Pedobacter sp.
GATGCGAGTTCTAATGTCCAATACATATTATTATACTATTAAGTTATTCAAATTTGTTTCGCAAAAGTATATTAAAAAATCTAAGCAAAACAAATTTTTTTTTCTACTTTTTCATGCCCAGGAGATCACTCCGGATCATGAATGCAAATATTTATAATCGCGGAATCCAGATGTTTTCTTCCGTTTCCGCATCCAAATTCAGTTTTCGTGCCAAAACAAACAAATAATCACTTAAACGGTTCAAATA
The DNA here is from genome assembly GCA_946478755.1 of uncultured Pedobacter sp. Next base: position 248 of record CAMLDJ010000199.1, read on the forward strand.
AATAGTCATTTTTTCGTCAACAAAGCTTTCATCCGCCAAATGAACGGTTAAACGTTCGGCACGGCGGCATATACACCTGGCGATATGACAATAGGAAACTATTGTATTCCCACCTGGCAGGATAAAATGCTTGAGTTCCGGGAGTATCTCGTTCATATTGTCCATTTCCTTTTCCAGCAGATTGATATCGCTTTCATGAAGATCCGGAATCTTCATCCTTGACTTATCGGGATCAGCTGCCAACGAGGCTCCAATGGTAAAAAGGCGATCCTGTATTTCTTTTAAGATTTTCTGATGATGGGGCTCAATGGGTTGACACATGATCAAACCTATATAAGAATTCAGCTCATCTATGGTACCATAACATTCAATTCTTAGGTGAAACTTCGGTACACGGGTACCTCCTATTAAAGAAGTCAATCCTTTATCACCTGTTTTGGTGTAGATCTTCATAAATTAGATTATGGTTTCAAAATCATCCCCCTTCTCTTTCAAACCGGATAAACGGGGTGACACGGTTTTTACATCTGTATTCTGATAGTCTTTTTCAATCAGGCCATCCCGCATGCGAACAATACGGTGAGCATGTTGTGCAATATCCTCTTCATGCGTTACCAGGATAATGGTATTGCCCTTGCTATGGATCTCTTCCAACAGACCCATAATTTCTATAGATGTTTTGGTATCCAAATTGCCTGTAGGTTCATCGGCAAGGATAATTGAGGGGTTATTGATTAATGCTCTTGCAACAGCCACACGCTGCCGCTGACCACCCGAGAGTTCATTGGGCTTGTGCGTAACCCGATTGCCTAAGCCTACGTTTTCCAACGCTTTATGTGCACGTTCTTCGCGCTCCTTTTTATTGGCCCCGGAGTAAATTAATGGCAAAGCAACGTTATCGAGTGAAGTGGAACGTGGCAGCAGGTTAAAAGTTTGAAATACGAAGCCAATTTCCTGATTACGTACTTCTGCAAGTTCATTATCAGACATATGACTTACATTAGTTCCGTTTAAAATATAATCGCCTTTGTTCGGTGTATCTAAACAGCCCAATATATTCATTAGGGTGGATTTTCCAGAACCGGAAGGTCCCATGAGCGCCACAAATTCTCCTTTATGAATATTTAACGTAACTGATTTCAACGCATGGATCACCTCAGTACCTATAACGTATTTACGGCCTATATCTTTAATGTGTATTAGTGCTTGCAACGCTTCTGACGTGCTCCGGGCTTTCTCCATGTTTTTTTTTGATATTAGACGGCATCTGATGACGCAATGTTACACCTGTATTATTTTTCTATGATCTTTGGAACAAGAAAAAATGCATCGTTATGACGGGCTGCATTCTTCAGACCGTCATTTACACTAATTTCCTGTTTCACGATATCTTCACGCCAGACATTTTCTTCCGTGTTCATGTACACCAGAGGCTCCACTCCCTGGGTATCCAGCTCGTTCAACTTTTCCATAAAGGTGAGGATCTTGTTCATGTCCGGAATTAAGGCCTCAATTTCCTCCTCTTTAATGGCTATCCGGGCCAAATCTGCTACTTTATATATAGTTTGCTTATCTATAATCATCTATCAACAAGTTTACTGTTTATCAACTCAAAAATACGGTCTTTTAATTCATCTGAATCATTTAATGTTAAATTCGCCGTTAAAACCGGCTTGTGGACATAAATATCGACAATCCCCGGTTCAGAACCATACTTGCTGCCATCGTCCCACATTCTTTTCCATATGTTGGTTAAACTAACGGCAACAATAGGAATACCTTTTTCTATTGCAAGGCGAAAAGGCCCGTTCTTAAAAGACATCAGTTTAGGTGGATATTCCTCATTACCTATCCCTCCTTCCGGAAAAATGATAAGGCTCATGCCGCTTTCGAGATTATCACCGGCCCTTTTAAACGCCCTGAAGGCAGATATTTTGCTTTCTCGGTTTACGGGAATGTCAATGGTCTTGAAAAATATCCTCAATACCGGATTTTTTAATAATTCATCTTTTCCCATAAAATGAAAATACCCCCTGGCAAGGATGCACAACATCATAATATCATGATTGGACGTGTGGTTGGCGCAGTAGATATAAGTTTGATTGGACACCAGGGGTGTTTCAAAAGTAATGCGCGGCACCAACCCGATAAATAATGCACACAGTCTGCTCTTTAATTTGCGCATTCCATTCAAAAGGCCGTATGTTTTCGAATTTCTGGCAGCCAAATAATAGAACGGATAAAAAAGTAATGAAAACAAAAGGATAACAAAAACAGAATAGATGCGGTGCGCTTGTTTAAGGATCTTGATCATTGATTTCAAAAATACTAAAAATAGCCTACATGCCGGCTAAACTGCGATTAAAGTACGCGCAATGAAAATGTAGATAAAAAAAGAAATTATAAGCGGCCTGAATTAGGGTTTTTTATTATTTTCGGCCTCTTGAATCTTTTTGCAGGCTAGAAAATCAAATTTCAAAGCATTAGGTTCATCGAATTAACAATAATATCAGATGAAAGAAACAGTAGTTAGTGGTATTCGCCCGACGGGAAAATTACACTTAGGAAATTATTTTGGTGCAGTTACCAACTTTGTAAAAATGCAGTACGATTATAACTGCTATTTTTTCATTGCAGATCTCCATTCATTAACTACGCACCCAACACCCCAGGATTTACACGGGTATGTAAGGCATGTTCTGGTAGAATACCTTGCCTGCGGAATTGATCCCGAAGAAACAACAATCTACATCCAGTCCGATGTTCCTGAAGTTTCCGAACTGTATTTATATCTGAATATGAATGCATACATGGGCGAGCTGGAGCGAAGCACATCTTTTAAAGATAAAGTTAGAAGCCAGCCTGATAACGTGAACGCGGGACTGTTAACTTACCCTACACTTATGGCGGCTGATATCCTTATTCACAAAGCGACAAAAGTACCGGTTGGCAAGGATCAGGAACAACATCTTGAATTTACCCGCACTTTCGGAAACCGCTTTAACAGGCTTTATAATTCAGATTGTTTTCCGGAAGCATTTGCATTCAACTACTCACAAAACCTGGTTAAAATACCGGGTTTGGACGGGAACGGCAAAATGAGTAAATCGAGCGGCGAGGGCAACTGTATCTATTTATCCGACAGCCCGGAAATCATCCGCAAAAAAGTATCACGTGCGGTAACGGACAGCGGTCCTGCCGAAGAAAACCAAGCCAAACCAGAAGCCATCCAGAACCTCTTTGATCTGATGAAGATTGTATCTCCAGCTGATACATTAGCACATTTTGACCAGTTATACAATAAGATGGCCATCCGTTACGGAGATTTCAAGAAACAGCTTGCTGAAGATATGATCCTGTTCAACACACCTATCCGTGAAAAGATAGAGGATCTATCTAAAGATAGCTCCTACCTTCGTCAGGTTGCTAAACACGGCGCATTAAAAGCACGGGAAAGCGCACAAAAAACCATACGTGAAGTCAGAGAGATCATAGGCTTTAAATCATTTTAATTAATAAAAATAAAAATCACTACCTTTCTGATCTTCAAAAATAACATATGCATATAGCGATAGTTGGAAATATTGGCGCAGGTAAAACAACCCTGACAGGGTTGCTTGCAAAAAATTATGGCTGGGAAGCCCTATATGAAGCTGTTGACAATAACCCTTATCTGGAAGATTTTTACAGCGACATGAAACGCTGGAGTTTCAACCTCCAGATCTATTTCCTGAACAGTCGTTTTCAGCAAATTGTAGATATTCAGAATTTCAATAGAAACGTGATTCAGGACAGAACGATATATGAAGATGCACACATCTTTGCCGACAATCTGCATGAAATGGGATTGATGACCACCAGGGACCATCAAAACTATAAAGCTATATTTGAAAACATCACCTCTTTTATTAAACCGCCAGACTTACTGGTATACCTGCGTGCTTCAGTGCCTACTTTGGTAAACAACATTCAACGCAGGGGCAGGGAATATGAAACGAGCATCCGCATAGATTATTTATCCAAGCTCAATGAAAAATATGAAACCTGGATTAAAAACTACAGCCTGGGTAAATTGTTAATATTGGATAAGGATAAACTTGATTTCAGCAATAATCCTGAAGATCTTGGCACCATCATTCAATCTATCGAAGCGGAGATTAACGGACTATTTTAGGATGAATGTACTTGGCATTATACCTGCTCGTTATGCTTCCACCCGTTTTCCGGGTAAGCCCTTAATTGATATCCAGGGTAAAAGCATGATCCAGCGGGTTTATGAACAAGCTTTAAAAGCTACAAGTCTGAACAAAGTAGTGGTAGCAACAGATGATGAACGCATTGCCCAGGCTGTGCGGAACTTTGGGGGCGAATTTGTAATGACCGGAAGTATGCATCAAAGTGGAACTGACCGCTGCGCCGAGGTAGCTCAGCAACTGGCAACTTTCGATACGATAATTAATATACAGGGTGATGAGCCCTTCATTAATCCGAAACAGATCGATCTGCTGGTGTCCTGCTTTGAAAAACAGGACGTACAGTTGGCTACGCTGATCAAAGAAATCCATACAGAAGAAGAGCTTTTTAACAACAATATTCCAAAAGTTGTCATTAATAATAAGCAGGAGGCCATTTATTTCAGCAGGCATACCATTCCTTACCTGAGAAATGCAGAACAAGACCAATGGTTAAAGACCCATCAGTTCTACAAGCATATTGGAATCTACGGATATACCGCCACTACTTTAAACGAAATTACCAAACTTCAGCCCTCAACACTGGAAATTGCCGAAAGCCTTGAGCAGTTGCGTTGGATAGAAAATGGTTATACCATCCAAACCCGGATAACCGCCATAGAAACAATCGCCATAGATACTCCCGAAGATTTAAATAAAATCGTTAGCTGATCAACCTGATTATTTTCTCTATATTGGTTACGCATATGAAGAACTCCAATATCCTCCTTTTAGTTCTGCTGTTTTTTCTGATTGCCTGCCGTCCTTCCGGCCAGGAAAAAAAAGGCGAGACACCGGATCAGATCGTATTAAAACCATTCAGTGATACAGTAAAGGTTGACACCTTTAAAGTTGCCCTTAGCGGGGACGCGGTCAAAGACATGATCCTTAAATTTACGATTACAGCTTATAATGGACAGCTTATCTACAGCAAGGACTTCAGCGCTAAAGATTTGATAAATAACTATAAGTCGACGGTTAATTTGAAAAAAGAACGCAGTCAGCTGGATTTTATAGTGAATGAATACAAGCTTTTTTTAGAAGATGAGAACTTTCTGGAACCCGCTGTTACTGAAAATGAGAATCCTGATCAGAACACACCTGACAAAAAATTTTACCATGAGTTAAAGCAATCAGCCCTCAATGGGTTTAAGTACCGTACGGGAAAAGAGACAAGCGTTTATATTGCTTGGTCAGAAAAGGAAAAGAGCGTTAAGCCCTATTATAACTGCTGTAAATAATTTTTTTTTAAGCGCATTGTTGAAAAGTTAATTTAATTGTTGAAAACCGCTTTTTATTTAGCTAGAAGCATGTATACCGCTAAAAAGACCATACTTTGTAAACCTCATCAAAAAAAAATAAAAATAATATTATGATTGTTATAAATTTTATATTATGTTTATATAATCAAACAGCAAATAGCTAGTTTGATTTTTTTTAACCAGCATATTCTAACCAAATATACATTTACAAAGGGCCCGGAAACTTTCCGGGCTTTTTTATTCGTCTTTTGTTCATCAACAGGCAGCAAATAAAGAATATAATTTCGAAAAATTAATGCAGAGAAAAAAATAGTTCTTAGCTTTAAGAATTGCGCCCCTTTGCTACAAAGTAATTTATGCTCAAAAATATTCTTTTTACTATTCTGTTCCTGTTTCCAGTCGTTTCAGCTTTGGCGCAAAAAGCAAACATTAAGGGTATAGTTACAGATTCTACTGAAAAAAGAAGACTTGAGCACAGCTCCATTCTACTGATCAGGTCTGCCGATTCCATTTTGGTAAAGTCCATCCGGGCGGATAAAGAAGGGTATTTTGAACTTGAAAATTTAAAAAAAGGCGACTATAAGATATTGATCTCCTACCCTAAAATGGCCGATTATGTGCGCAATTTAAGAATATCCGACACCACACATCTGAATCTAGGCCTCATTAATATGGAATTGAAGTCTAAACTCCTGAATGAAGTTGTGATCGCGGCAAAAAAAACTGCCATACGCATGAAAGGTGATACACTCGTTTTTCAGGCAGACAGCTTTGCTGTGCGTACCAATGCTAATGTGCAGGAATTGCTAAAAAGATTACCAGGAATAGAAGTTGACAAAAATGGGAACATTAAAGCGCAGGGAAAAGCCGTTAAAACTGTACTGGTTGATGGGGACGAATTTTTTGGTGACGACCCCCTGTTGGCCACGAAATATTTAAAGGCAAATGCAGTTGAAGAAATACAAGTATATGATAAAAAAAGCAAAGCTGCTGATCTGACCGGTATAGACGATGGCATAAAGAATAAGACCATCAATATCAAACTAAAAGAAAATGCCAAAAATGGCTATCTCTCCACACTCGATCTGAACACCAATATGAAAGATCTTGGTGATTATGGTGGCATGGTTGGAATATTTAAGAACAAACTTAAAGCAGCAGTTTACGGCAACTATTCCAGTTTAAATAATGAATCGAAAATCAATAATTCGATGCGAAAACTAAAAGGTGAAGAATATGATCTGATAGAAGTGGGTGATGATGGCAGCTCCATCATGTATATTTCGGATGCTGAGGATGAAGATTATATTTCAACATCTGGTGGTCTGCCAAATAATTTAAGTCTGGGGGGCTATTATGCCGATAAATTTACGGACAACAAAATGGGCATTAAGATCAATCTTAAAAGCTTTAACAACAACAACGTGAACCATACCACTTCCAATTCCGAAGAATTACTACCTAATGACACCAGATTTACAAGTGCTGGAAAAACAGATAACAACGCAAAAATAGCCGGAGAATCGTTAAGGGGTACATATACTTATAATATAGATCCGCGATCCACACTAAAGGTATCGTTTGGTACCAGCAAAAACCGAAATCAGAACAACTCGATAAGTAAAAGTGGAACAAGGGGCGACAATGGTTTCTTTATTAGTCAGAATAACCAGGAAAATGCCGGTCACGGCACCAACGAAACCTATGATGGAAATATCAACTGGTCAAAAAGATTCAAGAAAAAAGGCCAGACACTGTCCATAGACCTTCAGCCCGAAAGTCAGACCAACAAGAGTACAGAAAACAGCTTAAATACAACCAATTACTTTAGCAACAACGGTTTGCTTGAAAGAATTGAAAATACGGACTTAAGAAAAAAGAACTCGGCTACACAAAACTCATTGGGTACCAGGATTAATTATACCAGCCCGATCTCTAAAAGATGGACACTTGAGGCGGGGTATAGTTTTAAAACTATATCATCTGGAAGCGACAGACAGGTTTTTGATAACATTGAAAATGATGCAAGTAAAATTGATTCGTTGAGTAACAATTTCGAGTTCATCAATTTTTCAAATGTAGGAAAGATGATCCTGCAATACGGTAACGAAAAATTTTCGGTATCAAGCGGGCTCGAAGCAACACAAACAAATTTCGAGTTGAATGATCTCGATAAAAAAACAGACTTTAGAAGAAATTACCTTAACCTATCGCCCAGAACGAACATATATTACCGGGTAAACAACAGCACCAGCCTGTCAGTGAACTATAACGGTTACATGCAGCAACCCAGTATTGATCAGTTACAACCGGTAAGGCAAATCAATACGCCATTATACCAGGTGATTGGTAATTCGGCACTGAGACCGTCCTTTTCTAACAATTTCGGTATTTCGTACAATAGTTTTCAGTTCAAATCTGATCAATATATTTCTGCCAATTTCAATTATGGCTTTACCACTAATGCCATCGTAGGTACCGAGCTGGTAGATGATTTTAACAAAAGAATATCCAGCTTCATTAACGCCAATGGCAATAACTCCATAAATGGGAATATAAGCTATTCAAAAGGCTATTCCAAAGCACATATGCGCTTTGGAATAGACCTGGGTTTTAACAGATCAAATACCATTGCTATTATTAATGCTACCCAAAATAAAGCGGCAAATACCCAATATAATTTACGTGGCTCTTTTAACTATTACACGTCGGCTGTAGAATTTAGTTACGTTCCATCGGCAGCTTTAATGACAGGTAAATCATCCATAGGCGAAATAAATGACGGACGAAGCGTTACACATAATCATGAAATCTCCGGAACTGTACAATTGCCTTTTAAATCAGAATTTAACACCTCCTTCTCTTTATCCTTTCTACCGGCAAATGCTACGTTCGGACAGGATCTAAATACGGCGATCTGGAATAGTTATTTATCCACTAAATTGCTCAAAAGCGAAACGCTTGAGCTCAAGCTATCCGTTACCGATATTCTAAACCAAAAAATCGGGTACAATAGATTTGTCGGTGGAAACGTTAAAAGTGAAGATACTTTTAGTTATATCCCGCGTTATGTACTGATCGGAATAAACTGGAACTTAAGTGGTAATTTTATAAAAAACACCCCTGCAAAATAGAAAGATCGATGAAGCAAAAGATCCTGATTCTGTTTCTTTTAAGTAGCTGGTCCCACTGGCTAAAAGCCCAGGATATATTTATACCCTACGGTAAAATTACGTTTGAGAAAAAGGTAAATCTGATCAGGAGCCTTGAAAATTCTGGTTTGCCCGAGGAAGCCAAAGAAAAAATGCAAAAATATTCCAACAGCAACTGGGAGTTCTTTTTTAATGAGGAAAAATCACTATACAGACCGGAAAAAAAAGAAACCGAAGGCCGCCATCAGGGGTTTTTCTTTTTTTCACCAGGCAAACAAACCAATGAAATTTATACCGATTACAGCAAAAATCGTAGAACAATAAAACGCGCAGTCATGAATGATGACTATTTGCTTTCCGACACCATTCCGAAGGTGAATTGGAAGATGATGCATGAGGTAAGAAATATTGCAGGTTACGAATGCAGGAAGGCCATAGGCGTAATTTACGACACCATATATGTGGTGGCTTTTTATACCGATGAAATATTGCTGCGTGGGGGGCCCGAAGGATTTGGCGGTTTACCCGGAACAATTTTAGGTTTGGCCATACCACGTTACAATGCGACATGGTTTGCCACAAAAGTAGAAGGCTTTGTCAATCATCGCGCTGAAATTACACCTGCTACCAAGGGTAAAAAAATAGAAACGGAGAAAGATTTAAAGAAACTGATCGAATTATTTACCCGCTACGACCACGATAAAAAAGAAAAAGCAGAGGAAGCAAGGAAAAGGCTCTACGGTTTTACGCTATAACTTTTTAGGCACTAAGACATTACCGGATCTTCTTAAGGATCTTGATTTTTTATGAAAAGAGCATTTTTGCTTTGGTTTTATTTGCTAACTTTGTATCCCGTACAAAAACAATAAGACAGCAATATTAATTACTGCTTTATTCAGAAAATCAAAAACATGACTAAGTATATTTTTGTTACGGGCGGTGTTACTTC
>CAMLDJ010000200.1 GCA_946478755.1 uncultured Pedobacter sp.
AGACCACCCGGGCGTTAGTTTTGACCAATACAGAGCTGCACTTGTAGATAATTTTGTTGTGGCAAAGAACTCGGCAAAAGCTTTGTTCCATTTTAACCAGATTGCAGAAACCGCACGGATCATGTATGTAGGATCGGTGGCGACAGGAATCATGGCCTTCGATTTGAAAGCTGCAGAAACTTTAATTGAGCAAGAACTGGCAAATTCAACGAATGCTCCGGAAGACCGGCAGTTTTTGTTGCATCTGTATAGTCAGGTGATGGATAAGCAAGGCGACTATAAAAAAGCGTTTGCCGCTATCAAAGAATGTTATGAGCATGCCATAAGGAAAAGTGCTGGTTTGACCGCGGAGTTTTATTATTTGATGAGCAAAACAGGCGGATACAAGGAAGCACTTCCAGAGCTGGAAAAAGCGGTATTGGCAGGTTTAACCAATAAAGATTATAAAGCCGAATTAAAAAGTGCCTACACAAAAGTGAATCCAGGAAAAGACTCAAACGCTTATTTGACTGCTTTAACTACCCGGTCTGACGAAAAATATACAGCAGAAATTGCAGCCAAAATGGTGATGGAGCAGGCACCGGAATTTAAAGTCAAAGACTTAAACGGCAAGGAAGTATCGCTGTCGGACTTTAAGGGAAAAACGATTATTCTGGATTTTTGGGCAACCTGGTGCGGGCCTTGTAAAAAATCTCTTCCGGCAATGCAAATGCTGGTTAACAAATACAAGAATGATCCGAATGTAAAGTTTCTGTTTATACATACCTGGGAAACTGTTAAAGACCCTAAATCGGATGCGGTGAACTACTTGTTGACCCATAACCTGGACCTGCCCTTATATATGGATGTTAAAGACCCGGATACAAAAAAAAATCCTGCGGTATCTTCATTTAGTGTGAAGGGAATTCCTGCAAAGTTCATCATTGACGGCGATGGCAAAATACGCTTCAAGGCAAGTGGATTGGTTTGGCCAGATGAGGCTGCAGTTAAGGAACTTTCTGCTATGGTAGAGATGTCCCGTTAAAACTTGATCATCCTAAGATTAATGGACAATTTTGTCGCTAACCCCTCAAGTCTTTTAGGCTATGAGGGGTTGGTTTTAGAAGGCACTTGTGGGCCTGATCAAGGAATTGCTGTGATTTACGGGACAACACTACCAAATCATCGCTATTAATCTAAATATATTATATTAGATATTGCAGTCATTCACTTCCAGGTCTTGTCAAATGATAGCTTGCCTTCAGTTTTTTGGAAGTATACTTTTGAGCGAAATCCCAATCAGCTGTCCCATCCTGAATTTATTTGTCGTTTTGAGTTGTAATACTCAAATTAGTTAACATCTTCTGAGTATTTAGCAAAAGCAAGAGCTTTAGTTGCAGATATAACTCGTTTTCCCTTATGTGTGATGAGAAGGAATGGACCACGTGCTTAAAGAAAATAAAGCTGAAAATAGATAAAGGAGTAGAGCATATCTATTTTGTGTTTAATGGAGAGGGTTTTTTGTTTGATGAATGGAAATTCATTAATTAGTAACCATAAGTTTCTTTAACCTTACTATTCTTTTAATATTTCTGTTGTAATAAAGGGATGCACAGTAGGGGATTACAACCAAGGGGGAAATGTTTTGTGGTTGTATTAAATTATCCATCCTTTTTATTTAACTATCAGATTTATAGTGTTTTGTGTATTGTTCCGTCCGATTTATGACGGGAATGTTGCAGAAAATTATGTAACAAAAATATCTTTCTTTGCATCATTTGAGGCATCTGCCAATTTGATTTGAATCTATATTTGAATATTCAAAGCCAACTATTAATGGCAGGCAATTAAGATAGGTGATCACGGAAGAATAAACTCATGTATGTCTCGCCGCTCCAAGGACTGTTGCTTAAATAAGGGGTTAAACAAACCAAAATAAACCAAATATGAACCAAACAATTTCTATTCGGAAATTACCAACTTTTTTGCTGGTGATAATTTTCTTAGTGCTTCTGCACTTAAAAAGCTATGCTCAGGAGAGGCAGATTACAGGAAAGGTCGTGGGGAGCGACAATCCCGCACCGCTGCGCGGAGCGATCGTGCTGCTCAAGGCTAAGAACACGGCCAAGAACACGGCCAAGAACACGGCTGTATCAACAAATGAACAGGGACAGTATTCTATAAAGGGAAATACTGGAGATGTACTTGTTTTCAAAATGATCGGTTTTCAACCACAGGAAATAATGATCGGTGATGGCAGTGTCATCAATGTTACCTTAAGGCTCGAAACTACAAAATTGGATGAAGTTGTTGTTATTGGTTATGGTAAAGCGCGGAGACCAGATGTAACAGGCTCAATAAGCTCAATCAAGGGAGACGATTTACGCCAAACCCAACCCACTACTTTTGACCAGGCCCTGCAGGGCAAGGTTGCTGGGGTTGTTGTTCAGCAGGTGTCAGGGCAGCCTGGTGGTGGTGTGTCTATCCAGATACGTGGTGTGTCGTCAATAAGCGGCACCAACTCGCCCTTGTACGTAATTGATGGTATTGTTATCCCGCCGGTAGGTGACCCTGGTAAAGGCGGCAATCCGTTAAACGCCATCAACCCCAACGAAATAGAATCAATAGACGTATTGAAAGATGCATCGGCAACGGCCATATACGGTTCGCAGGCAACCAATGGCGTAATTGTTATTACCACAAAAAGAGGAAAGCAGGGGGCACCGCAAATAAGCTATGATTTCTATTCAGGATATCAGGTGATAGCGAAAAGGCTTCCTACAATGAACCTGCAGGAACATGCCGGTTTCATTAATGCAAGAGGTCAAGTATGGGGCTTTGATGTAAGACCAGAATTTGTCAATCCGCAGTATTTAGGTACCGGTACCGACTGGCAGACGGAGTTATTCCGCAAAGCGCCTATGAACAACCATAATTTTACCGTAAGCGGCGGCGATGACAGAACGAAGTATTTGCTGTCAGCCTCTCATTTTAACCAGGAAGGTATAGCCATTGGATCTAATTTTACAAGAAACTCGGTACGGTTAAATTTAGATAACAAAACTACTAACTGGCTTAAGGTTGGAACCAGCCTTCAGTTGGCCCGCGTTAGCGAAAATCAAAATTCAACAGTTTCGGGAGTTATTGGTTCGGCGCTAAACCTCACGCCCGATATCCCGGTGAAAAACCTTGATGGCTCATGGGGGGGTATTAGTAACACAAATGGTTGGGTGCTTTCTACTCCTAACCCTGTGGCTATGGCCGAGATCATAAAAAACCTTAGAAAAAGAAACCAGATATTTGGCAACTTATACGCCGATATACAATTTACCAGAGACCTGTCTTTACGAAACGAAGTGTCGGGCAATTTCGATTTTAACACAGATGATAATTTTACACCAACTTATACCTTCGGCAAAACCGTTAACAACACTAATTATGGCTCAACATCAACGAGTCAAAATTTTTATACGGTATTACGCAATTTTTTAACTTATAACCACAAGTTCAGCCGGTATTATGTCAATTTATTGGCGGGGCACGAATCGCAGGTTGGCTCTTTTCAAAATTCATACGCCTATCGGTCAAATTTCCCGTCAAATAACGTACAGGCCACTAATTCGGGCGATGCTACCACAGCCAGAAATGGCGGCGATTATGGTTCAGGCACCGCGCAGGAATCTTATTTTGGCCGTATCAATGTATCATGGAATGATAAATATCTGGTTACCGCTAATTTACGGACCGATGGTTCATCAAATTTTTCCCCTGACAATCGCTGGGTAAATACTTACTCAGGAGCATTTGCCTGGAAGATGAATAACGAGGCGTTTTTGAAAAATGTTAAAGCAATAAACGAGTTGAAATTAAGGATCGGTTATGGGGTTACCAACAACCAGGGCATACCGGGCAACACTTTTGTAACCCAGCTTCAAACAGTAGCTAATGGTTTATCAGGTATAGCGCAGTGGCAAAACAATTTGGCAAACGAAGAAGTAACATGGGAAAAAACAGACTATTACAATGCAGGGCTTGATGGAACGTTTTTTAAGGAGCGGTTAAGTTTTTCGTTAGATGGTTACGACCGCGAAACAAGCGGACTATTGTTAAAAGTTCCGCTGCCTTTATATAGCGGTACTACAGCCGGATGGTCACCGGGATCTATGCAGGCACCATTTATCAATATTGGTAAGGTGCGTAACCGAGGGTTTGACGTTAGGGTTAGCGGTACCAATATTAGTTCGAAAAATTTTACATGGAAAACCGATGTTACAGTATCACGGAATGTTAATACCGTGCTGAACCTGGGCCCTGGTGGTGCCGATGCCAGCTTAGCCCAAACATCTTACACAATTAACCAGGTGGTTGAAAAAACGGTAGTAGGCAGACCTGTAGGCGAGTTTTATGGCTATGTATTTGATGGCATTTTCGCAACAGCTAATGATTTTAAAACACATGCCTTGCCAGTTGACCAATCCGGGAATACCTATCCGGTCTCACCTTCGGGTGGTGGTATCTGGTACGGCGACCGTATGTTTAAAGACCTAAATGGCGACGGCGTTATCGATACCAAAGACCAGACCTTTTTAGGCTCTCCAATCCCTAAGTTTCAGTTCGGTATCAACAACTCGTTCACTTACAAAGCATTCGATCTGAATTTCTTCCTGAGTGGCAGTTATGGCAACAAAGTATTTAATGAGCAGTCAATAAGAAAAACCAATTCGCAATACAATACCGCTTATTTTAAAAAGGTATTAGATTACGCAAGGGTAGCACTTATCGATCCAGCCGGTTCTGCATCTGATATTGACAACGTGCATGTTACCAACCCCGGTACAAGCGTTGTAGGTTTAAGAAACGATGATACCAACAACAATAACCGTTCTAATAGTTTGTTTATCGAAGACGGTTCATTCCTGCGGTGTAAGAACATCACGCTGGGTTACCGCTTGCCCGAAAGCGTTTTGTCAAAAATACATGTAAGCAATTGCCGGATATACGGTACGGTAACCAACGCTTTTCTCATAACAAAATATTCCGGGATGGATCCTGAAATCGGGTCATGGAATCCGCTTCAGGCGGGTTGGGATAACGGTTATTATCCGCAGCCAAGGGTATTTACTATGGGCGTTAACATAACTTTTAGCAAATAAGGCAATCACCAACAAAAAAGATATTATGAAACCAATTAATAAAATATTAGTTCTCGCGCTATTAGCGGTAGCATTTACCGCGTGCAAAAAGAGCTTTTTAGATCGCCCGTCAAACTCACAGATCAGCTCTAATAATTTTTACCAAAGCACCGCAGACCTGCGACTGGCTACGGCAAGCTTATATGGCGGTTCGCACTGGGTCCCATTTCATAGCCAAGCCATGTTGACATTGGGCGATATATTAAGCGGTAACGCTATATTCCCATGGAATGGCGATATCGTTCAGCTTTATACCCGTACTATTACCGCCCAAAACGGCATTGTATCAAGCGGGTGGACAGGCTTGTACAACGTTATTGCTCAATGTAATACAGTTATCAGTGCTATAAAAAAATCTGGCCCCTCTGTTTCTACAGCTGACAAGAATGCTGCCATAGCCGAAGCCAGGTTTATTCGCGCCATAGCCTACTATCATTTGGCTGTTTATTGGGGTGCAGTACCAATTATAGAAGACAACGCTAAACTGTTGGCAGATCCCTTACTTAACCGCAATGTCGTTTCGGACGTGTATAAATTTGTTGCCAACGATCTTACTTATGCAGCGCAAAATCTTCCGAAAACCGATCAAACAGGGCGTGTTACAACCTGGTCGGCACAGGGAATGTTGGGGAAAGTTTACTTAACGATGTCGGGTCTTGATAAAAGTGGCAGCCGCGACCAGGCTTTGCTTGATAGCGCTAAAAAATATGCAGGTAATGTGTGCAAAAACAGCGGATTGACGCTGTTTCCCAACTATTACAATCTTTTCAAAGCGGAATTTAATGATAGCCCCGAATCATTATTCGCGCTTCAGTGGGCGGCCGGTACGGGTAACTCAAATGGTAATGCATGGCAAACCTATTCGCCAAGCAATGATATCAACCCCGGAAGGAATGGCGCATGGGTACCTTTATCACCAAATTACGAGCTATATCAGCTTTATTCTCCAAAGGATTCGATCAGGCTCAAAGCGAGTATTATGCTCACCGGTGTACATTATCCCGAACTGAATGCGGCAGGCGGCGGCTATACCCCAACCATGGTGAGTATGAAAAAACACATTATTGGCAACGAGAAAGATAACAACGCGCCGACCATGGATATATGGTCGTCTCCGGAGCATAATTCTGTTTTAAGGTTGGCTGATGTGTATCTGATCTATGCCGAAGCTATTTTAGGAAACGATGCCTCAACCTCAAACGGCGATGCGCTGATGTACTTTAATGCTGTTAGAGAAAGAGCTGGTGTAGACCCTGTTACATCGCTGGACTTTGACACCATATTGAAAGAGCGACGAGTTGAACTTGTTTTTGAAGGACAATATTGGATAGACCTGGTGCGGCTTTCTTATTACAATCCGCAGGTAGCTGTCAATAATCTTAACAACCAAAAACGGGCGACGTTTACCTATGACAAGACAACGGAGACAGCCAAAGCGGATACAACCTCAGTAGCACCTGCATTGCCGGCCACCATCGGTTCGTTTACATTGCCAATTCCGGCATCGGAGACGACAGCTGATCCTAAATTGGCTGAACCACCTGTACCATATTATTAATTTAACATAGTTAAAATATATTATTATGAAAAAGACTTTCGATACCCGCCTGCTTTTTTTGCCACTGCTATTAATGATAGTGGCTTTACAGCCCGCTTGTAAAAAAGAAGTAATAGCAAACAGCGCCCCGCCTTCCATTACAAGCGTAAGGATGTATAATGCATCTCCTCAGGATACGCTTATGAGTACCGGTAACCCGGAAACGGATCCTAGCTGGTCTGGCGGAACAGGACGATATGTGGTTATAATCGGGGAGAATTTGCAAAAGGCAACTCAAATCACATTTAATGGGGTTCCTGCCAGTTTTAACCCTACATTGTTTGCGCCCACCAGCGCAGTGGTGCAAATACCTAACATTGTGTTTTCAAAAGTTGATACTGCTAAACTCTATACTATAGCGTATACCACCGCAGCAGGTACTACAACATTTTCTTTGAAATTAGGCCCACCGGCACCCATTATTAGTGCCGTCTCCGATGTGTTTGCCGCCCCGGGGGATTCGGTTTATATTTATGGTGCCAATTTAGTATTGGTTCAACAGTTTTCATATGGTGGAACCCAAATTTCAAAATTTAATTCCGATGAAAATGGGACTTCTCTTGGTTTCCTGATGCCGGCGACAACGTCTGACAAGTTAATAGTAGTAACTACTAAATCAGGTATTGCCAGGGATACCATAAATGCGAAGCCGATCATTTACGGTATTTCCTACGTTAATCCCAAACTTGGTGATTCGGTTTATGTTTATGGTGCTTACCTTAAGACTATCCAGTCAATTTCTTTTGGCGGTGCTACTATTACTAATTTCACCGAAGGTCCACGTGGCGCTTATGTTAAGTTTTCGGCTCCAGATGAGAACAGCTACTCAAATGGACCAGTGGCCATTGTTACCAGTTATGGAGCGGTTTCTACTGTTAATAAAGTAAATACTCAAAATAGCGATAAAGTAGGTCTTTTAGGAGATATGGAGTGGGGTGATAATTTTGGTTTTAACTGGGGCCAATTTGAACGTTTAACCGGGGAGTGGGAATATCCCCAATTTAATGGTTCGATGGGAAAAAATCATAGTCAGTTTATGGTTATTGATTGTCCTAAAGATAATCCTCTTTTAGCTGGCGGTGCAAGTGTGTACATCCCATTGGGTAATTCTAATACGGGTAATCACTGGGTGCCTGTGGAAAATATTACAGATCCTCCTTCAAGCTGGGCTTTTCAATTTGACATAAGTGTGGCTCAGCCATGGAAAGGAGGTACTCTTTATATTAGAACTGAATTTGCAGGTGACAGTTATGTTGCGCGTTATGAGCCGTGGAAAATTCCTGGTTCAAATAAGACCATTGCTTATAAAACGAAAGGTTGGCAAACCGTAACTATTCCTTTAACTGAGTTCAGATCGACTGTTAACACATTAGGAGATGGTGTATCAATTACTCAACTAAACCAATTATTAGGACCCACTGGTGCGAATAGTTATAATATGACCCTTAAAAATTTCGGTACGTCGCAAATTGAAACTGGTTTTTATGCCGCTTTTGACAATATTAGGTGTGTGAAAATCAAATAGCCTACAGCCCCACGGCAACATACCGCCGTGGGGCTTTTTAACGAATTAAAATTAACAAAATGAAAATTAAGTACTCATTTGCAATATTGATAGCTCTTATTACAGTTATATCTTTATTCGCCTGTAAAAAAACGAAGAACGAGGACCCGCAACTAACAGTTAGTGCATCCACAATAACTTTTACGACTGATGGGAATGTGGGTACCCAGGACATAACCGTTTCAGGTAATTCCGATTGGAGTGTCAGCAATCCGGCTTATGCGTGGTTGCGATTAAGCACAACATCAGGTAACAGCGGCAGCACTGTTATTCATTTAACAACATTATCTCAAAATAGTACAGGGGCAACCCGCTCTGCCATTTTAAACATAAGCTCTTCCAAGGGCGAGGCAAGAAGGGTGACGGTTAATCAGTTCGCTGTTCTATACCCAAGTTATAATACATCACCCAAAGCACCCGATGCAACTGGTATGAGCAGCACGGCTGTGCAACTGGCGGCAAAAATACATTTGGGAATAAATTTTGGCAATACCATGGTATCCCCAATCGAAGGTGAGTGGAATAGTAAAGTTACCGAATCGTATGTGAAATTTGTAAAACAATCAGGTTTCAATGCTGTACGGCTTTCTGTTGGCTGGGTTTGGGGTCATTTAAGCGATCCGGCAAAAATGAAAATTGATCCGGTGTGGCTTAACCGGGTGAAAGAAGTAGTTGGATGGTGTGTCGCTAATGATATGTATGTGGTAGTGAATGCTCACGCGGATCTTGGCTGGCTGGAAAATAATGTTAATGCGGCTAAGAAAGACTCGGTTAACGCTAAACAAAAAGCGCTTTGGGAGCAGATTGCTACAACCATGCGTGATTTTGATGAGCACCTGATGTTTGCCGGCACGAATGAGCCTGCGGTTGATAATGCCGAGCAGATGGCCATACTCGATAGTTACCACCAGACATTTGTTAATACAGTTCGGGCTACCGGAGGCAGGAACAGTAACCGGGTGCTGGTTGTGCAGGGGCCTAGAACTAACGGTGAGTTGACTTATAATCTGATGAATACGCTTCCAACAGACAAGGTCCCTAACAAGTTGATGGTTGAGATACATAACTACACGCCTGCTACATTTACGATAGTATTGGATGCAGATGTAAGTTGGGGCAACATGGTTTACTACTGGGGGAAAGGGAATCATTCCACTATTGAACCAGAGCGGAATTGCCCCCCTGGGGGAGAAGAGGAGGCGATCCTTGATGAATTCCAAAAGATGAAACAGAAGTTTGTGGATAAAGGCATCCCGGTGGTGCTCGGTGAATATGGAACCTGGAGGCGGACTGCCGGCCTCGGCAAGCCTGTTCCTAAGGATATGGAGATGCACAACAAGTCTGTGGATTACTGGTCATATTATGTGACCAAACAGGCTAAAGCGCATGGTCTTGTGCCATTCTGGTGGGAGATAGGTTTTATGTTAGACAGAGCTAATAATGTGGTAAAGGACCAGCCTATGTTAGATGCCATTATTGAGGG
>CAMLDJ010000201.1 GCA_946478755.1 uncultured Pedobacter sp.
TTGGAAGCATCATTCCCGTACCATATAAAAAAACGAGTGGATTTTCCTTCTCTGTTTTTTCTACGAAAA
Source organism: uncultured Pedobacter sp. (assembly GCA_946478755.1). Next base: position 70 of record CAMLDJ010000201.1, read on the forward strand.
CCTGTTGTCCTTCTGCATTAGTCGTATGCAATTCATACGTTAATGACACCACTGAATTGGGTTTAATACTCATTAGAATGTTATTTAGTAATTAATTTTAATGCTTCATCAACGGCTGAAACCGGCAACTGGCATACATTATTTCGGCAAATATAGGATGATTTTAATTAACACGCTTCGTTTAAGTGTAGGTAAATACAAACCTAATTTTTAGTTCAACAATTAAACGGCCTTTATTGTTCGATAAATCCTAAAGACTAGGGAGCTATTTGGTTATTGTTGTAGATTTGTTGTCTGGACAACCTACCAGCAATACCCGGGATTGTATGATGTTACCTGTCATTGTTTCGAAATACGTAAATTCATATATAATTTAAAATTCAGCTGCTATGCAAATTTTCATGATACCTTGTTTTTTTGTAATTTTCTTTGCTTACATTCTATATAGAGCGTTTATTACAAAGGACTTGAAGAATAGACGTTGGGAATTATATACAGGTTTAATATTTCTCGTTTTGTGGGCTTTAATATTCCTTGGCCTCTCCCATGCTTAATTCAATTTTCAAATAAAATTTCAATGTTGACATGGTGCGTAGCACCATCTTTTATTAAATTTTATTTTAAGTATTTAACTAGGTTAACGCCACTCTCCAAACAGTCTTCGGACTGGTACATCGTTAAAGAATTACAATTAACCTTAATCATTTCAATATTATCTGTTAATTATGTAATTCATACGTTAATGGCACCACTGTATTGGGTTTAATACTCAATAGAATGTTATTTAGTAATTAATTTCAACGCTTCATCAACAGTAGCAACTGGCAACTGGCATACTTTATTTCGGCAAATAAAGATTTTTGTTTCAACGCTTTGCTTATCTTTTAATAATGGCAGTTCAGAATTTGTTCCACCTAACGTAATTTTGTTCGGAATGTAATGTCTATTAAACGCTGCTTTGACTTCTTCAATATCCTTACCTGCCAATGCGATTTCGTTGACTCCAAAAACAGCTTCCAACACCTGTATGGCCCAGTTGGAATAAGCAGATCCGTAAGTCTTAATCTGCGGAAGAACTGCGGCCAACATCCCTTCCGCCTTCAGGACATAAATATCCTCGTCAAAATACAGGCCCAGCTTATGCAGGTTCTGCGCCATAACCGAATTGGAGGCCGGAATCACGTTGTCCATGATCTCGTGTTTACGGGCAATCAACGCCTCTCCGGTACCGCTGGTATAAAACAACATTGGGGTATCGGTATCTTCAAAATTTGCCAGTACATAATCGGTCAGCCGTTTCGCTTCCTGCAGCCATTTTTCATCAAAATCATATTGATATAAGGCAATTAAGGCTTCAATAAAGAAAGCATAATCATCTAAAAATCCAGGAATGGTAGCCCTCCCATTTTTAAAATTGCGGTACAGGCCGCCGTCGTCCCTGGTTAAATTGTCCATGATAAAAGATGCAGCCTTTTTTGCCAGCTCATAATAATGCGGATGATCAAATATTCCTGCACTTTCAGCGAGACCTTTAATGGCAATCGCATTCCAGGCTGTTAAACATTTGTCGTCCAGTCCCGGCCGAACCCTTTTGCTCCGTTCCAGAAGCAGTTTTTCTTTTGCTTCTCCTATTTTATGCAGCAGTTCGAAAACAGAAACCCCTTTTACTGCAGCATATTCTTCCTCAGTAAATTTTCTAAGCAGGATATTGGTCTGCTCCTCTTCCCAGTTCCCCTCCTCCGTTACATTGAAATAATCAGCCAGCAAAATGGCATCATGCCCAAGTACAGCATCGAACGCGGCTTTATCCCACACATAGAATTTACCTTCCACGCCTTCACTATCCGCATCCAGTGCAGAATAGAATAAGCCTTCGGCCGAGGTCATTTCCCTTTCCAGCCAGCTAATCGTCTCTTCAGTAACTGCTTTAAACAGCTCAGATCTTGAATATTGATAGGCTTCGGCATACAGGCTGATCAGCTGAGCGTTATCGTACAGCATCTTCTCAAAATGCGGCACATGCCAGTTCGCGTCAACCGAGTAACGGGCGAAGCCTCCGCCAACATGATCGTAAATACCACCCATTGCCATTTTCTCGAGGGTGAGCAGGGCGGAGACATGAGTGCCGTCATCTTCCATCAGGTGGCTGTACCGTAGCATAAACTGCCAGTTATTGGGCAGGGGAAACTTAGGTGCCCGGTTGTAGCCCCCTTCTGACAGGTCAAAATGCCGCTTCCAGGGGTTAACGATCTCCGTCAGATGCGCAGCTGTATATTCATCGGTTTTGATGTTTGGGATAATCTTCTCTGCGTCTTTAATCCCATCTGTTAACCTGTTCGCATACTCAATGGCCTTTTCCGGTTCATTGGCCCACATACCGGCAACGTTCTGCAAAACATTGATCCAGTCGGTCTTTCTAAAATACGTTCCCCCATAAATTGGCCGCTGATCGGGTAAACAGATACAGTTTAAAGGCCATCCGCCGCTTCCTGTCATCAATTGGATAGCCAGCATATAGATCTGGTCAATATCCGGACGTTCCTCCCGGTCGACCTTAATACATACATAATGTTTATTCATCACGGCTGCAACTTCCTGGTTCTCGAAACTTTCCCGTTCCATTACATGGCACCAGTGACAGGCTGAATAGCCGATACTCACCAGAATTAGCTTGTTTTCATTTCTTGCTTTCTGCAGGGCCTCCTCCCCCCATTCATACCAGTTTACCGGATTATGGGCATGTTGTAATAAATATGGCGAAGAGGCTTTGATTAAGCTGTTTGATTCTGAATTCATGATATAAAGGTAAAATTTAAGTTGTACTTTTACGTTAAAGCGCCGTCACAATGAAGATAACACATACCGAAATTTATCGTTTTAAAATTCCTATGGAACCCTTTGTGATTGCTACAGGAACCATGCATTTTGCGCAAAATGTGTTGATCAGAATATATACGGATGCCGGCATTTACGGTGTTGGCGAATGTTCGGCATTTCCGATGATTGTTGGGGAAACCCAGGAAACCTGCCTGGCCATGGCCCGCGATTTTGCAAAGATCCTTTTGCATAAAGATCCGCTTGACATTCCGGAAAGAATGAACGATCTGCTCGGTTATGCCGCGCACAACAGCACCATTAAAAGTGCGTTCGATATGGCCCTATTCGATATTGCTGCAAAGCATGCCCGCTTGCCGCTGTACAGATTTTTAGGCGGACAGAAACGCAGCGTTGAAACCGATATGACCATCGGAATTGACACGCCCGAAAAGATGGCCATTTCTGCACGGAAATATCAGAAACAAGGTTGCAGGATCATAAAAATAAAGCTGGGGAAAAAGATACAGGAGGACCTTGAGCGGGTAAAACAGATCAGGGAAGCCGTTGGCCCGGAAATGACCCTGCGTCTGGATGCCAACCAGGGCTGGAGTTTTGATGATGCACTTCTTGCGCTGGGGAAACTGGAAGCTTTTGATATCGAATTCTGTGAACAGCCGATGCGCAGCTGGTTTGACGACCAGCTTCCCGAACTCAATTTAAATTCGCCGATAAAAATTATGGCCGATGAAAGCTGCTACAATCACCACGATGCCAGAAAACTGATCAATAGTAAGGCTTGCGAATACCTGAACATTAAGTTCGCCAAATCAGGCGGCATTTTAGAAGCGCAGAAAATTCATGAAATTGCCTTACAAACAGGTACAAAATGTATGATTGGCAGCATGCTCGAAAGCCGGATAGCCCTTAGTGCAAACCTGCATTTTGCTTTAGCCAGTCCGAATGTCGTATTCTTTGACCTCGATACAGCCTTACTGGGACACCTCGCAGATCCGGTTGTTGGTGGATTGACTTACAATGGTTATTTCCTTAGCGTTCCGGATACGCCCGGGATAGGAGCTGATGCAGATCCACGTTTCCTGCTGGATTGTGAAAAATGGCTGGTTTAAAATAGGTCTATGAACTGGTTGCTGATTGGCGAGATCGCCTATGTCCTTATCTTGATTTTCGTTTGCCTGCGTGTCATTTACGACACGAGAAGCACCACGAAAACCCTGGCTTACCTATTGTTTGCTACCTTTGTTCCTTTTATCGGGATGATCTTTTATTTCTTTTTCGGCATCAATTACCGGCATCGAAAAATGTATAGCAAAAAGCTATATCAAAATGATGACCTCGCGGCTAAATTCAGACAACGAATACTCAGTTATTCCGAACAGACCTATAGGGAAAATAATCGGGAAGTGATCAGCAACAAAGAGCTGGCATTTATGGTATTAAAAGACTCCATGAGTCCCTTAACCGCTAAAAATTCGGTCAAGCTACTCATTAACGGAGAAAATAAGTTTCCAGAAGTGCTCAATGCCATTAAAAATGCAAAACATCATATCCATATTGAATATTATATTTATGAGGATGACGAAATCGGCAGGGCCATTGCCAGCGCGCTCATCGAAAAGGCAAAGGAAGGAGTAACCGTACGTTTTATATATGACGATTTTGGAAGCCGGGGTATCCGCAAGAAACTGATACCCTTGTTGATCGAGAATGGTGTGAAGGTCTTTCCTTTCTTAAAAGTACACTTTATGCTCTTTGCCAACAGGCTGAATTACCGTAACCATCGGAAAATCATTGTCATCGACGGTGTAACTGCTTTTGTTGGGGGCATTAATGTAAGCGACAGGTATATCAACTACGCGCAGTATCCGGAACAGCTTTACTGGCGCGATACGCATTTACGTATTGACGGGCCTGGTGCGCAATACCTGCAGTACCTGTTTTTGTGCGACTGGAACTTCTGCGCCGAGGAAGATTTGCAGCCGGATACCTGCTTTTTTCCGGTCGACCAGCGACAAGGGGCCGATAACAAGATCGTTCAGATCGCCGCAAGTGGACCCGATTCTGAATCGCCAACTATTTTATTTTCCATACTGCAGGCCATTAACCTGGCGACGGAAGAAATTCTGATCAGCAGCCCCTATTTCATTCCAGGCGAAAGCCTACTGGATGCATTGACCATTGCTGCATTGAGTGGCATTAAAGTCAAACTGCTGGTTCCGGGAAAGTCCGACTCCTTACTTGTAAATGCCGCGGCCAGGTCATATTACAATGATCTGCTTAGCGCGGGAATAGAAATTTATCGCTACCAAAAGGGATTTATGCATGCAAAAACTATGGTGGCAGACCGGAAGATTGCCATTGTGGGTACCGCAAATATGGATTTCAGAAGCTTTGATCTTAATTTTGAGGTAAATGCCATTGTATATGATACAGGGATTGCAAACGAACTCAGTGCTGTTTTTTACGAAGATCTGAAAGAGGCGTTAAAAATCAGTCCCGAGTTATGGGCTTCACGCCCCTTGTATAAGCGATTATTGGAAAAGGCTGCCCGGCTTTTGTCGCCGCTGCTGTAAGTCATTGCCGCACCCAACCAAACTTGATACCTTATTCGTTTATAGACCTGGAAAATTAAGGCAAAAAAAGCTAAATTTGAATTTTGCAAATCTGATCAGGCCATGGCAATCACCTCACTCGAAGATTTTTATAAGGAAACAGCCTCATTTCTGCCGGAAGGCATCAATAAAGAAATAGGCCATTTCAATGTATTTAAGCTGGACGAGTTGATCGCAAGAAACAACAACAAGCTTGTTATGCCTTATAACAGAAGGGCCTATTATAAGATCAGTATGATCAGTGGACGTAACAAAGCCGAATATGCAGACAAGGTGATCAATATTGAGAAGAATTGCCTGCTGTTTGCTACGCCAAAAATTCCATACAACTGGCTACCCCAGGACGATGATCAGCACGGTGACTTTTGCATTTTTACCGATGATTTTCTGATCAACAATAAAAGTGGTGTGGCATTAGACCAACTGCCTATCTTTCAGCCGGGCGGCTATCCCGTTTTCCAGCTCTCAGCGGCAGAGGCAGAAGACATTGCCTTCATTTTTAAGAAAATGCATAAAGAGCTGTCCGCCGATTATGTATACAAATATGACCTGCTCCGCAACTATGTGTTGGAATTGATTCATTATGGACAAAAACTTCAGCCAGCCACAGCATTGTATCCTTCACATACGGCATCCGCAAGAGTTTCGTCGTTGTTTATTGAACTCCTGGAGCGACAGTTCCCGATAGAATCGCCCTACCAGAAGATCGGTCTGCGCAGGGCAAAGGACTATGCCGAAAGACTTGCTGTTCATGTAAACCACCTCAATAAAATGCTAAAAGAGCATACAGGAAAAACCACTACAGCCATCATTGGCAGCAGGGTGTTGCAGGAAGCTAAGATCCTTTTGAAACAGACCGACTGGAACATTTCAGAAATTGCCTACTGCCTTGGCTTTGAAGAGGTCGCCCATTTTTCAAACTTCTTCCGGAAACAAACCGCAATTACACCTGTTGCCTTCAGATCTTAAGGTTATGTTATGGGTTTTGTTCCGGCGATGATTTGAATTTTACAAACATTGGATTGATACTTGCAAATCTGCCGAACACAATACTGCCGATATTTGTCTTGTTAATGATTTAAAAGAAAATTACAATGACAAATCACACAAAAATAGCATTGGTAACCGGCGGTAGCCGGGGATTAGGCAAAAACATGGCATTAAGCCTTGCAAAAAAAGGGATCGATGTGATCCTGACCTATAACAGTAAACATGAGGAGGCCCTGCAGGTGGTTGCAGAAATTGAGCAGATGGGTCAGAAAGCGGCAGCACTTCAATTTAGTGCGGGCGAGATCGGGACTTTTGACACCTTCATTGCACAAATCCAGAAAACCTTAAAAACGACTTTTGATACCCAGCATTTCGACTTCCTGGTAAACAATGCAGGAACTGCGCTATATGCCTCCTTTGCAGAAACTACAGAGGAGCAGTTTGATGCGGCATTAAACATTCATTACAAAGGTGTATTTTTTCTTACGCAAAAGGCATTGCCTTTAATTAATGACGGAGGCCGTATCATTAATATCTCGTCGGGTCTTGCGCGTTTTTCTCTCCCGGGTTCTTCTGCTTATGGTTCCATGAAAGGAGCTGTTGAAGTGCTTACCCGATACCTTGCCAGGGAACTGGGCCAGAGGCATATTGCCGCAAATGTTGTAGCTCCAGGTGCGATAGAAACCGACTTTGGTGGCGGCCATGTCAGAGATAACGAAGAGGTGAATGCGAATATAGCAAGTTCAACCGCTTTGGGACGTGTCGGTTTACCAGATGATATTGGCGGAGTGGTTGCTTTCCTATGTACCGAAGAAGCCGGCTGGATAAACGGACAACGGATTGAAGTATCAGGAGGAATAAGTCTCTAAATGCGATCGGTTAAATGCTATCTTTTAATGGTAATGGTACGGCCCGTGACAAGATGATAGTTATAGATCTTATACAGTCCGTCATCAGAAATTTCGACGCTTTCTACCAATCCGGTTTTACTAAAGGTATCCGTTACCAGGTCGCCTTTCTTTACTTCCTGTAATACATCTGGTGGTGTTTCACTGTTTAATCTGATCATGAGTTCTATTTTAAGGCGTATTTTATAAACAACAAAAGCCTGCAAAACATTGTTTTGCAGGCTTTTAAGTTTCGACGTGCCCGAAGAGAGACTCGAACTCTCAAGGATTGTACTCCAACGGCTTCTGAGACCGCAACGTTTACCAATTTCGCCATCCGGGCATTGACATACTTAAGAAAAATCCTTACTTGGCGCAAATATAGCATTATTGCTAATTTTTACGAACATCTATCAAATATTTAATGCGATTTTTTTTTATTGGAATATAAATTTCTCTTTCAATGGTAATGAAGCTATCATGAGCAATATTTTTCATGAGTTCTTATCGTTTTATTGGAATTCAAGAGCTCGCAAAGCTCGGCTCATCATTGTTTGTGAGCGTTTGCTCATGATGGTTTCATCATTTAATCAGCAACTGACCAAATGCCAGACTATCGCCGTTAAATGCATTGAAATCAACTACATGACCAATGCCAGATATTTTTGCCTTATCGGAGTGTTGCCAGAAATGCCAGTTTGTTGCGGTGCTCACTTTCAATTTAGGCTGATGGTAATGTGCAATCCATAAAGGGTATTCATCGAAATGCCCCTTCAGGTAGTCATTATAAAAAGACAATCCCGTATATATAATGGGCTTAACCCCTGTTTTTCTTTCAATATGCTTCACAAAATCAGCCAGCTGCCTGCGCATCTGTGATGCGGGAACCCCGTCAAGTTCTTCTATATCAACAACCGGGGGCAGGTCCCCGGCTTCAAAACTCACCGTTTGCAAAAAGAACTTAGCCTGCCATTGGCCTGGCTTCTGCGGACGAAAGAAATGATATGCTCCACAGATCACCCCTGCCTTTGGTGCTTCACGCCAGTTACGCTGGAAATAGGGATCCACTTTAAACAGCCCTTCTGTAGCTTTAATAAAGGCAAAATCCACTTTAACATCATCCTCCTTCATCGCTTTCACCTGCTTCCAGTCTATCTTTCCCTGGTAATAAGAGACATCTATACCGTGAATGTTATAGCCTTTAGGGATACGAATGTTAAAACTACTGTAAGTACGGTAATTGGGATCTTCGCCAATATCTCTGATCCAGGCCCAGGTTGAACTGAAACCTTTAATGATATAAGCATAATAAAATGGGGAGAGCAATATCAGCAACAGCGCTGCAATCCCGAATTTTAGCCATACAGGCCAGGGCTTCTTCTTTGCTGTTTTTCTTTTGGAAGCTGTTTTTCGACGCGGCCTACCCGATTCATCAGATACATAGGTTTGGCGGGATGGTTTTCGTGGAACTGGTGTCTTTCTTGGTGCTGGCGGCATGATCCTGCAAAAGTACAGCTTTCAGGTATGCATCCAAAATAAAAACACCAATGTCCCTGATAGACATACACAGCCATCCGGAGGCTACTGAAGATCAGGAATATTGGTGTTTAATTAGGTAACATCATGCGATGCCACAAGCAATTGTAAAAGCAATTACCGGCTCAGCTCAGCAAAATACTTATGGAACAAAGGCAAAGTCTCAATCCCTTTATAATAGTTATAGATATCGTATTTCTCATTTGGTGAATGCAGGGCATCACTATCCAGCCCGAAACCAAGGAGAACAGATTTAATGCCCAGTGCACTTTCAAACAAAGCAACAATAGGGATACTGCCACCGCCACGTGTGGGAATAGGCGCTTTACCGAAAGCATCTATAATGGCCTTTTCGGCTGCCCGGTAGGCCACACTGTCTGTAGGGGTTACCACCGGCTCACCACCGTGATGCGGCGTAACTTTCACCTTCACACCAGCTGGTGCAATCTGCTCAAAATGTCTGGTAAAGATCTCTGCGATCTCCTCAGAACTCTGGTTTGGCACCAGGCGCATAGAGATCTTGGCATTCGCCTTAGATGGCAGCACGGTTTTAGCACCTTCGCCGATATACCCACTCCAGATACCATTGACCTCTAAAGTAGGTCTGGTCCCGGTACGTTCCAAAGTAGAGTATCCCTTCTCGCCCCATTCCGCATTGATATCCAGGCCTTTCTTGTATTCGTCTAAGTCGAATGGTGCAGCATTTAAAGCTTTTTTCTCTTCATCGCTAAGCTCAATTACCTGATCATAAAATGCAGGTATGGTGATGTGGTTGTTTTCATCATGCAATGAAGCAATCATCTTACATAAGATGGTAGCCGGATTAGCGACGGCACCTCCATAAACACCGGAGTGCAGGTCACGGTTAGG
>CAMLDJ010000202.1 GCA_946478755.1 uncultured Pedobacter sp.
ATAATAGGTGACCACATCAGGCCTTTCACTATTGCCAAAAGTTTTAGGCAGCAAAAACTGTGTCTCATTGATGGCTTTCTGCCCCGCTGTGATATTTGTTCCCTCCAGGGCTTCATAGCCGGCATTTACCGGAAACCCGCATCTTTCTTCATTCATAATGCGGTTAAATGCCGCCCAGGAGGCAAATGTAGCCACACTATTTTTATACCCTGGCTGTTGACTGATGTATTCCTGTACCGTCACATTTGGATTTGGCCCATAGTCATTGGAGTTGACACGCTTATCGGCATAACCTGTAAATATTTCATTATATCCGGGATAGGAGAACCAGAACGGATTGGTTACATTCACCTTGCTGCCCAGGTTTCTATTCCCGTATAGTTGTCCTTTCTTAGCGATCGTTTTCCATAAAAACGGCATCATTTGCTCCCTCCTGGCTATACTGCTTTTGTTCCAGAACTTGGCGATGCGCTGTGCTGAATCTTTTGCTTTAATGGCCTGGGTAAAAAGTTTGGCAGAGTCTGATCCACCAAAAACCTCTGCCCAGCGTAGGCCATCAAAGGTAATGATAACCATTTTCCTATCCCCCTTCTTCTGGGCAGACAGGTTTAGTGAAAATAATAATGAAAAGATGAGTAAGGCTGTTTGTTTCATTTTCTCTTAATTTATGGCTTTAATATAAATGCCGCTTAATGTTGTTCTTCCTTTTTTTGCTTCGAAAGAGACCTGAATACCTTTGCCGCTTTCCACATTAATTCTAAACTTTTTCCGCAATGCCGTGCCAAAACCACAATCCGAAATCAGGTCTATATCGTTAAGTAGCTTCTCGCCATTAACAGCAACGCTAAATACCCTTTCCTGTCTGGCTATTTTATCACTTTCAATAAAACAGAGTTCCAGTTCATACTGGCCGTCCGGCACATCAAAGCGGTATGCTTTAATGTCGTCCCGGAACGAATAGAACAATGGGTTGTCGTTGGTATTCTTCTTTACCGTTTTAATGTTCAGCATCGCAGGACTCCCTCCGATATAACCAAAGCTGCCAGGTTTATAAGGGCGATCCTCCAACCAAATGTGACCTGCACCATCCAGGTATTGCGCGTTTGAGCCCACATTTACAGCTAAGGGCGCAGCTCCCAAACGTTTCAAATCTTCAGGATAAGTCTGATACTGGATCACCAGGTTGTCGCTAACAAGACCAGAAGCAGATTTGCCCCTAGCCGTAACATGATTTGCACCTTCTTTCAAAGCAACTTTCCATACCATCTTTTTAACATCATTTGCTTTTTTGGATCCAAACGGCACACCGTTGACCATAAGATTCACCTCGTCCAGGTTAGCATAAACTTCAATGGTAGAGGTGGCACCTGCGACACCCGCCCGGTGCGTCCAGTCGCGCGAGGCAATATATATCATTGGCTCCGGGTTCCAGTTAGCCTTATAAAGATAGTAGGAATCTTTTGGTTTTCTGTCCCAGGTAACCATTCCTTTCTGGTTCATGTTGTTACTTACCCCGCCTACATTGGGCTGGGAGAAATCGAATTGGTTCCATATGGCTGTGCCACCTAAATAAGGCATTTTTTTTATCTGGCTTAAATAACTTTCATGGTACATCCGCTGGTACTGACCAGTAAAATCAAAACGCTGCGGGCTTTCGGTATTTACCCGGTTGTCGGCTTCTGCACCATATTCGCTGATAAACAAAACCTGTTTAGGGTTTCGTTTGTGCTTTTCATCTATCAGGGGCTTAAATTCATCCGAATTACCGCTGTACCAGCCGTTGTAAATGTTATAACTGGCCAGGCCGGGAATGTCTGACAAGCCATATTTATCATAATCATCACTCATGTGCATGGCCATCGTACTGTATCTTGAGGGGTCTTCAGCCCTTACTGTACTGTCAAGCTTCACTGCGTAAGCTTTTACCTTGTTCACATAGCCTGCATTTTCCTGTACCTGTATGCGTTCCGCTTTTTCGCTCCAAAGCAGCACCTCGTTCATAGAACCCCAGATGATCACCGAGGGATGGTTATAATTTTGCCGGATCATTTCCCTGATCATGTTTTTGGCATTTCTAAAAAATTCAGGTACGGGGTTCATATAATTTACGAGTGGAATTTCCTCCCAGATCAGGATCCCCATCTGATCAGCCAGGCGCAAAACTTCCGGAGCCTGCGGGTAATGAGCCAGTCGCAGGAAATTGCACCCCATATCTTTAATCAGTTTCAGATCGCGGTAATGGTCCCCGGCGGAGAGTGCGTCACCATGGTCTTTCATATCCTGGTGGCGGTTGGTACCTTTTAATACCAGTCGCTGCCCGTTCAGACTAAAGCCTTTATCAGGATCAAAGCTAAACCAGCGAAATCCTAAGTGATCACTTAATTCATCGATCACTTTACCATGCTCTATCAACTGGCTCTTTACTGTATATAAATAAGGATCATCGGGCGACCATAACCTGGGCTTTTTGATATCATCTGTTTGCAATTCAAATTCGGCCTCCTGGTTTGGCCCGACGGAAAGGTTTTTCGTTAGCCTCGCAACTTCCTTCTGTCCGGCATCATAAACTACCTGCACAATTTCAAATTTCCGCGTTGCGTCATCATCATTCGTCACCGTACCTCTTATTTTAAGAGATGCCTTTGCACTGTCAACTTTAGGCGTAGAAATAAACAGACCTGAGGAGCCATGGTCCAGCATTTTAAAGTGGAGCTTGTTGGTGCTCAGCAGCCAGGCATCGCGGTAAATCCCCCCATACGAAGCATATCCTATAGAGAGCGGTGGAATAAAATTATCTTGTGCATTGTTCAGCTGAACTGCGATCAGGTTTTCAGTTGGCGTATCGGCAAGCTTAACGAGTCGGGTAATATCGAAGGTAAATGCAGTATACCCTCCTTTGTGCTGCCCTGCAAACACACCATTCACATACACATCAGCCACCTGGTAAGCCCCTTCAAAATTAAGGAAGATCCTTTTATCCTTAAAACGACTATCCAGAACAATCTTTTTCCGGTACCAACTGATGTCCCTTCTCGAGGTCTCGTCATCATCAAAAGGGTCTTTAGCATTCCATGTATGCGGTATAGTTACTGCCTGCCATTTGGAATCATCTGCTTTTGGCCTTTGTGCAAAATCTGCACCCTGGGGAAGGTATTTCCAGTTGTCATTTATAGACCACTGCAACCTGCCCCGCTGCGCAACTGCAACAGTATAAACATTACTTAATAAAAACAGACATATTAAAAGCCTTCGGACCATGCGCTTCTTTAATAGATGAGAATTGGGTTATTTGGTTGATGCAAGGTATAATGTTCAACCACTGTTTTTACAGGCTAAATGAAGCATAAATACAGTACTAAATGAACAATTCACACCTTTAGCCGCTCCATTTGATGCATGCTACCGGTACATATGACGTAAATGACAGGTAATATCAGGTGTTCTACACCTATCTTTATTTTAAAATCAAATGTAAATCAAATGCAGAAATTTCTTTTTATCATCCTCTTATTTTTATCCGGTCTTCCGGGTTATTCCAAGGTTGGCTTGGCACCTATATTTAATGACCATATGGTTTTGCAGCGGCAATCTGCGGCGGCAATCTGGGGAACGGCCACCCCGAAGTCTACCCTCCGCGTTATCACCAGCTGGGATAAGAAAACCTATACAAGTTTAGTTGGTGCCAATGGCAAATGGAAGCTAAAAGTAAATACTCCCAAAGCAGGTGGCCCTTATTCCATCAGCTTCAACGACGGCCAGCTGCTAACGCTACGCGACATCCTGATCGGTGAAGTGTGGTTTTGCTCCGGACAGTCGAACATGGAAATGCCGTTAAGGGGAAACTCAGCGCCTATATTAAATGCCAGCGAAATCATCTTAAATGCAGACAATCCTAATCTGAGGTTGTTCGAGGTGGGCCGGGCTGCTTTGATCAACCCAACCGATCAGTTAAAAGGACAGTGGCTGGTGTCTACTTCCGAAACAGCAAGGGAATACAGTGCACTTGCCTTTCAGTATGGACAGATCCTGCAGAAGAAATTAAAGGTCCCTGTCGGACTTATTTTATCAACTGTGGGTGGAACGATGATCGAGTCATGGATGAGCAAAAGCAGCTTAAGTACCTTTCCGGAAGTCAAGGTGACCGAAAGTTTAGACCCCTCGAAAGCTGCACATAAGCAACCGACAACTTTATTTAACGGCATGGTTGCCCCGGTTACAGGCTTAAACATCAAGGGTTTCCTATGGTTGCAGGGCGAATCAAACCGTCATGAGCCGGAATTGTACGAAAGGCTCTTTCCGGTAATGGTGGCCGACTGGCGTAAACACTGGGGCCTGGGAGATCTCGCCTTCTATTACGTACAAATTGCACCTTACAACGGCACAGATAAAACCCGTAGTGGACACCGTTTGCGGGAAGCGCAGTTAAAAGCAGCTAAAGTGATTCCTAACTGTGGAATGATTTCGGCCCTGGATGTAGGTATGGAAAACGACATCCATTTTATGGACAAAACAACCCTGGCACAGCGTGCGTCTTATTGGGCATTGGGAAAAACCTATGGCATTAAAGGTATCAATTATCAGGGGCCCGAACTTAAAACCATGACTATTGAGGACAATAAAGCCATCCTCAGCTTCGATCATGCCCCATACCTGACCTCTTACCGTAAACCTTTAACTTTATTCGAAATTGCCGGGGCGGATAAAAAGTTTTATCCAGCCAAGGCCGTCATCAAAGCCAACACGGTTACCGTTCAAAGTGAAAATGTAGCAAAACCTGTTGCGGTTAGGTACGCCTATAAAGAGTGGGTAAAAGCAGAGTTGTACAACAACGATGGCTTGCCGGCGTCTTCATTCAGAACGGACGAATGGTAATTAGATTTTAATCAGTATTTTTAAATTTTAAATTAATTTACGAAACAGAATATATGAATCCTTTCTCATTAAAAGACAAAGTAATTGTAGTTACCGGAGGTACCGGAATATTAGGACACGCATTTATCCAGGCGATATCCGCAGCTGAGGGAATTGTAGCCATATTGGGGCGAAATGCAGAAGTGGCCGAAAAACGTGCAGATGAAATAAACAGCCAGGGCGGTAGAGCACTGGCCTTAACTGCCGACGTTTTAAAGGAAGATGAACTGATTGCGGCGAAAGATAGAATATGGGATGCTTTTGGAAGGATCGACGGCTTGGTAAACGCTGCAGGCGGCAATATGCCAGGTGGGGTTTTGCCACCGGGAGGCGATATTTTTAAACTGAGTATGCAAGGCATGCGCGAGGTGGCAGACCTAAACCTATGGGGCACACTTAATCCGACCCAGGTATTTGGCGAGGCCATCGCGAAAACCGGACGGGGCAGTATTGTAAACATTTCCTCGATGGCTTCAGATCATGCCATCACGCGGGTTTTAGGCTATAGCATGGCCAAGGCTGCAATAGATAATTATACGAAATGGTTTGCCACGGAACTTGCCATCCGCTATGGTGATGCGATCAGGATGAATGCCATTGCGCCGGGATTCTTTATCACAGAACAAAACAGAACCTTGCTCACCCAGCCTGATGGTTCTTACACTGAACGCGGCAACCTGGTGATCAAGAAAACGCCATTTAACAGATTTGGCCATCCAGATGAACTCAAGGGTGCCCTGATCTGGCTCTTAAGTGAAGAGTCCAAATTTGTTTCAGGAACGATCATCAAAGTAGATGGTGGTTTTTCTGCATTCAGCGGAGTATAATGAGGTAAAATATCACTAAAAAATCGCAGGGTATTTGCCCGGATTGCTTTCATTCATCATGCTGTAAACCGCCTCAATTACATCATCTACAGAAGGCTTGCTAAAGTAATCACCGTCCGATCCGTAAGGCGGGCGGTGTGCCTTGGCACTTATTGTTCTTGGTTGTCCGTCTAAATGATAATACCCTTGTTGTTCTTCCAGAATCTGCTGCAGCAGGAAGGCCGTTCCACTACCTGGCACATCTTCATCAACCACAAGCAACTTATTTGTTTTAGCAAGAGATTGGGCGCAGATGTGATCTGTATCAAAAGGGAGCAAGGTCTGCGGATCAACAATTTCTATTGAAATTCCCATCTGAGCAAGTTCTTCCGCTGCTTCTTCTATGATGCGCAAGGTAGAACCGTAGGAAACTACCGTCAGATCAGTTCCTTCCTTAATGACTTCGGCCTTTCCTAAAGAAACGGTATATTCTCCTATATTTTCGGGTAATTTCTCCTTTAGCCGATAACCGTTCAGGCATTCGATGACCAATGCAGGCTCATCTGATCTGAACAAAGTATTGTACATTCCGGCAGCCTGTGTCATGTTACGGGGTACACAAATATGTAAACCTCTGAGTGAACCCAGGATCGTACCCATGGGCGAACCTGAATGCCAGACACCTTCCAGCCTATGGCCACGTGTCCTGATGATAACAGGTGCTTTTTGTCCGGCTTTGGTGCGGTATGATAAACTTGCCAGGTCATCACTCAATACATTTAGGGCAAACAACAGGTAATCCAGGTACTGGATCTCGGCAATAGGACGCAGGCCGCGCATGGCCAGACCTATCCCCTGCCCAACTATTGTCATTTCCCTGATACCGGTATCCGTGATCCTCAGGTCGCCATATTTAGCCTGCAAGCCCGCGAAGCCCTGATTTACATCCCCGATAGCACCCAGATCTTCACCAAAGGCCACCAGGCGCTGGTCGCGCGCAAAGTTCGAGTCAAAGCATGCATTGAGTAATTCGCGTCCGTCTACCATTTTGCTCTGCTCATTAAATACAGGTTTCACTTCATTTACCAGCAAAGGGCTTTCGCTTCCGTCCGTAAATAATTTTGAATTGTACCGGTCTTCATTCAGACTGGCCTGGGCATTGTACCAGGTTAACAGGTCATTTCTTGCTGATGAGGAACTTTTTATGGTTAGGCGTAAAGCCTTTCTGGCGGAGGAGATCACTTCTCTCCTTTGTGCATCAGGGGTATTGGCGAGTTGTCCCGCAATCCTGATCAATGCCGGGTCGCCATTGCCCAGCTTATTGATCAACCCGATAACCTGATCTTTTTCGCCCTTTATAGAAGCTAAAAACTCATTCCAGGCTTCTTTTTGAGTTTCCCTGATCAGTTTCTTTGCGGTGTTTTCCAGCTCTTCCAGTTCTTCTTCAGTAATGATTGCCGATTCCAGCATCCAGTTACGCATTTGAAGGATACAATCGTATTCCTTCTCCCACTCCAATCTTGATTTATCTTTATAGCGTTCATGAGAACCGGAAGTAGAATGGCCCTGGGGCTGTGTCACTTCGGTTACATGGATGAGTACCGGTACGTGTTCTTCCCTGCAGATGTCTATTGCACGCTGATAGGTTTCACACAAGGCAGGGTAATCCCAGCCCCTTACTTTAAAAATTTCATAGCCGGCAGCGTTCTCATCACGCTGAAAACCTTTTAATATCTCAGAAATATCTTCTTTTGTGGTCTGATATTTTGCCGGCACAGAAATTCCGTAGCCATCATCCCAGACAGACATCGCCATAGGCACCTGCAAAACACCCGCTGCATTGATGGCTTCAAAAAATACACCTTCAGAGGTAGATGCATTTCCTATGGTACCAAAAGCAACCTCGTTACCGTTTACAGAAAAATTCTTTAAATATTCAAGTTCTGGATTCTGCCGGTATAATTTGGAGGCATAAGCCAGTCCAACCAGTCTTGCCATCTGTCCTCCGGTTGGCGCAATATCAGCAGAACAGTTCTTCATTTCTGTTAAATCTTTCCAGCTCCCGTCCTCATGAATGGACCGTGTTGCAAAATGGCAGTTCATTTGTCGTCCCGCTGATGCAGGGTCGGCCTCAACACTTGGGTTCGCATACAACTGTGCAAAGAATTCTTTTATGGTACAGATTCCTGCTGCGAACGCAAAGGTCTGATCTCTGTAATAACCTGAACGCCAGTCACCTTTTTTAAAGGCTTTTGCCATAGCGATCTGCGGAAGTTCCTTGCCGTCACCAAAAATTCCAAACTTAGCCTTTCCCGTCAACACTTCCTTCCGGCCTAATAAACTAGCTTGTCTACTTTCAAAAGCTATTTTATAGTCGTTTATAACAATGGTTTTGAAGTCATCAAAACTTAACTCCGAAGCGTCTATAGGGTTTGTGGTAAGTTTAGTATTTGGCATCATAAGCAAATCAATTTGTCGGTAAAGATACATAAAATCTAAAGTATGACTTAACAGACTATCTAATTTATATAATGGAATACTTTTTGTTTTATAAATGAAAACGTTAAATTTGTTTTAAAACAACATTGAAATGAAAAAACTAATTCTGTTATTTACGCTATTCTCGGGTATAAGTATTGCTGTTAACGCTCAGTCTAAACCAGCTGAATTTAAGTTTGAAAAAGAGAGCCATGACTTTGGAAAAATCCCTGTGAACAAACCGGCGACTGTAGACTTTAAATTCACCAATATCGGAGATCAGCCGCTTATCATTACTAAGGTAGAGACCACGTGTGGTTGTACCGTTCCTCAGTACACGCAAACCCCTGTTAAAAAAGGTGATTCAGGAACCATAAAAGTAACTTACAACCCTTCCGGTGCTGCACTTCCTTTCAGCAAAAGCATTACGATCACTTCAAATGCAAAAACCAGCACGAAAGTATTATACATTAAAGGAGAAACTGTCGCGGCAGCCAGCAAATAAAACTTCAAAATATATCTGATTAAAAACCTCGTTAATCAACGGGGTTTTTTAATTTTTGTACCTTTGCAAAAACTAACTTATTAACCCACCGATTGGTGGCCATTTTGAACTGAATTTTAAATTTGCACTATGCCAGATATTTCGGAAAAGGGGCTGCAGATGCCTCCTTCGCCTATAAGAAAACTAACACCATTTGCTGACCAGGCAAAAAAAGAAGGTAAAAAAGTATACCATTTAAATATAGGCCAGCCCGATATTGCCACTCCCGAAGGAATGTTGAATGCCATTAAAGGGATCGACTTTAAAGTTTGGGCTTATACCCCTTCTGAAGGAACCTTAACTTATAGGACTAAACTTACGGAATACTACAATAAACTGGGGTATAACATCAGCCCGGAAGATATTCTGGTCACTGCAGGCGGATCTGAAGCCATTACCATAGCCATGCAGGTGTGTGTGAATGAAGGTGATGAAATTATCATTCCTGAACCATTTTATGCAAATTATAATGGCTTTGCGTGTATCAGCAATGTGGTTGTGAAGCCGATATTGTCCCACATAGAAAATGGCTTTGCCCTCCCCCCTATAGCAGAATTTGAAAAGCTGATCACGCCACGCACAAGGGCGATCATCATTTGCAATCCGAATAATCCTACCGGATATTTATATTCTAAGGAAGAAATGGAAGCCTTAAAGGCTCTATGTTTAAAATACGACCTGTTCCTTCTATCGGATGAGGCTTACCGCGAATTTTGTTATGATGGCAGGGAGTTCATCTCGCCAATGTATATGGGCGGCCTGGATGAACATGTAGTGATATTGGATACGGTATCGAAACGATATAGTGCCTGTGGGGCCAGGTTAGGCTGCCTAATTACCAAGAACAAAGCGGTCATTCAATCGGGCTTAAAATTTGCACAGGCGCGGTTAAGTCCGGGGATGGTTGAACAGATTGCAGGAACCGCAGCGGTTGATACGCCCGATAGTTATTTTGAAGAAGTAAACAAAGAATATACTTTGCGCAGGGATACGCTCGTAAAAAGACTAAATGGAATAGAAGGGGTATTGTGTCCTAATCCG
>CAMLDJ010000203.1 GCA_946478755.1 uncultured Pedobacter sp.
TGGCTGCCATAACGCTTAAAAATATAATCCTGCACATCTTCCCGTTCATCCCAGCTGAAGTCCATATCAAAGTCAGGCGGAGAACTGCGTTCCGCATTCAAAAACCTTTCAAAGTAGAGGTCAAGTTCCATTGGATCCACATCAGTGATACGCAGACAATAGGCTACGATACTGTTTGCACCGGAGCCCCTGCCCACATGATAATAGCCCCTGCGCATGGAATATTGAATAATGTCATTGGTGATCAGAAAGTAAGCACAGAAATCCAGGTCTATGATTACTTTCAGTTCTTTTTTGAGTCTTTTTAAGGCTTCCCTGTTTTTAGTCCCGTACCGGTATAGCATCCCATCCATCGCCAGCTTCCCGAGCAGCTGCCGGTCATCTTTTTTGTTACCAGTAAATGTCTTTCGGTTGAGCTTGATCTTTCCCTCCGGATAATCCATCACACAGCTGTCCATCAGTTTACGGGTGTTGTCCAGCACAAAAGCGTACCGCACAAACTTCGCCTCCAGCTCGCCCGGCTCAAGAAACCGGTCGGTCTCTCTGCATTTGTCTTCCTTTCCGACCATGGTGATCAGCGTATTCCCGTCAATCCCCCTTAAATATTCATGCAGGCGGTAGCTAATCCTGTCTGCAACAAACACTGGCTGGAGTACCAGGAGCTTATCGGGGTCCTGCAGCTCCTTGTTGTACAGTTGGTGCAGTTCATCAAATCTGATTCCGAGGTACTCATTTTCTTTCAGCGGTCCCCGCGTCGCATATTGACCGAAAGGATATACCACATAAGCATTTTCGAATGCCGGGGCTGCTTCCGGTAATGCTTGCCTGGACAGGTTGTATGCAGTCAGAAAGTCATTCAGTTCTTTCATGCCTTCCCGGTTTCTGGCGATACCGATATACAGTAATTTTTTATCCTTACGGAACTCCATACCACCGATAGGCTTAATATTTTCCCGGCGGCATTCCCTCATAAATTCCATCACACCAGTGGAATTGTTGATGTCAGTGATTGCCATTTGGGTGATTCCCCGTGCCTTTGCCTCTTCCACGAGCGACTTGACCGACAGGGTACCGTAACGCAGGCTATATTGAGAATGGACATTCAGGTACATGTGCTACAATTTAATGTCCATTACTGCCGCCCTGGTTACTGCCGCCTGCCCGAAACGTCTGCGGATCTTATCCAGGGCCTGCACCAGGCTGTATTGTTCTGTGGATTCGCTGTACAGATCTATTTGTTCAAAGCCTGAGACCAGATTTGATAACCTCACGCCAACCAACCTCAATAACATCCTGCGGTTATACATCTTCCTAAACAGATCTTTTGCGGTTGCAATCAGTATACTATCCAGTGAGGTATACCCAATGGCGATCTGCCTGGTCTCTGTTTCAAAATTGGCATAACGGATGGTTACTGTCAGGCATGCGGTCAGCTTCCTTTTCTCCCTTAACTGAAAGGCTACATCCATGACCTGGGCAGTCAGCAGATTGTTAATCATTTCGATGTCTATGGAGTCGGCGTGGAAGGTGCACTGCGTACCAATGGATTTCTGTTCCGTGTACGGAATGACCGGACTGTTGTCAATCCCCTGTGCTTTTTGTAACAAGGATAAGCCTGATTTTCCGAGTAGAAAGTTCATCTGATCGGGATGGACCTGCGCAAGGGTATGGATCTTTTTAATGCCCATATCGCTCAGTTTGACAAAGGTTTTTTCGCCTAGTCCTGGAATTTTCCGGATCGATAAGGGATTTAGAAACGGTCTTACTTCCAGTTGGCTCACCTTACGTTCGCCGTTCGGCTTACATTCGTTAGTGGCCATTTTGGAAACGGTTTTATTTACGGAGAGACCAAAGGAGATCGGCAGACCTGTTTCTTTGATGACCAGTTCCCTGAGTTCATGAGCGTACTTCTGAGTGCTGTGGAAGCGATCCATGCCCGTCATATCAATATAGTGCTCGTCGATACTGGCTTTCTCGATTAGTGGCACACGTACTTTCAAAATATCTGTGATTTCATGTGAAGCTTTGGAATATTCATCCATATTGCCCCTGATGAAGACGGCATGCGGGCAGAGCATCCTCGCCATCCGCGATGACATGGCGGAGTGGACGCCGAATTTACGCGCCTCATAACTACAGGAAGCCACAACGCCCCTGTCGGAAGTTCCTCCTATGATGACAGGCTTACCGATCAGGGATGAGTCTTTTTTTACCTCCACGGATACAAAAAAGGCATCCTGATCCATATGTACGATCTGCTTTTCTGTCGACATGATTACAAATTTAACTATTGCAAAGCTAGGCTAAAGAAATGTGCAAATCAAACAAAATGCTAATTATTTTAGCAAAATACAGGCAGATCCGATCGTAAGCATTTTTGTACCGAGGCCGTAACACCGCCCCGGTAGCTGGATTTATGCGGTTAGGGTATTTGTCTTGAATTTGTCGCGGTACATTTTAAGCTGCGCTTTCAGGATCTGCCGCGCCATATGAATGCGGGTCTTCACTGTTCCGATCGGAATACGCAGTTCCTCAGCAATCTCGTGGTATTTGTAGCCCTCAAAATATCTCAAAAATGGTTTCGAGTAATCAGGTTGTAGCCTATCCAGCGCTTTATGGATGTCTTCCATGATGAATTTGTTTTCACCCTCGTTCGTCGTGGCACTGCTCCGCAGCTGGTAAGAAGACAAATCCTCTGAAGTCTCCATGATCGCATTTCTTTTGCTGCCCTTCCGGTAATCATTGATAAACGTATTCCTCATGATCGTGTAGAGCCAGCCCCTGAGATTGGTGCCCTGTTTGTACAAATTGTGATAGCGGATTGCTTTAATGATGGTATCTTGTACCAGATCATTGGCGTCTTCAATATCATTAGTAAATTTCAGAGCGAAGCTCTCCAGACAAGACCGGTGGCTGCAAATCTCGTTGCTTAAAGTGATGTTTTCCATAGGTAGATGTTTTTTTTTAAATAGGTACCCATAGCTTACAATTCCTGTACCAAACTCCTGTAAAATTGACCGGCAATAATTTAATATTATGGTAATATCCTGCTTTATGGCCTCTGTACAGCCGAATTCATCAGCACTCCCCTGAACAATAGATAAAAAAAAATAAAGCCGGCTAAAAACTGGCACAATTGGTGCTTAAAAGGCAATTGTCCTTTTTATATCTATCTGTTTCAGAAAGTGTTCATCATGAGAAACGACTAAAAGCGTCCCCTGGTATTCCTGAATGGCGGTGCTGAGCATTTCTATATTTTCGATATCCAGGTTATTCGTAGGTTCGTCCAGTACGATGATATCGGGAGTCCATACATTTATCGTCAGACAACAAAGCATCAGTCTCATTTTCTCTCCACCACTAAGCGCAGTGCAAGGCCTATCCCAAAATTCTTTAGTAAACAGGAACCTATTCAGTCGGATCTTGATTTCATGTTCCTGCAAGATTCCTGAATTGGCCTGCTGGGCCTGTTCGTAAATGCTGATCCGATTATCGATCAAGGAGTAATCCTGGTCAATATAAATTGCATTTATGGCTGCTGCCCGTGTCAGTATCCCTGTCTGCGGTACCAGCTGCCCTAAAATCAGCTTAATTAATGTGGTCTTACCGGAGCCGTTTGCCCCTTTAAGCGCAATCCGCTCAGCAACAGCGATCCGAAAGGTTAGGGGCTTTTCCCAAAGCATCTGGCTATGGTATGCAAAATTGATGTCTTCCGCTCTAACCAATATCTTGCCCCGATGAGACGCAGAATTGTCGAAACCTATCTTCATCTTGTCTGCACCAGGTCGCTCTTTACGTAACTGTACCAATCCCTCCGAGATCTCGGTCACTTTTCCTGCATGCACGTCTTTTATCCGCGAGGTGCTCTTCTCCGCGTTATTTCTGAGTGTATTCATAGAAATCCGGGAAAGGCCAGCCTTTTCCTGTTTTTTCTTTCCTCGTGCATCCAGTTTATGCTGTCGCTCCAGCGATGCTTTTTCTACAGTTTTCGCCTTACGAAGTGCCTTTTCCTGTCCCTTTAACTGCTGATTCAAAGCTTCACGTTCAATTTCTTTTTGTTGCACATAGGCATCATAATGGCCACCATAAACTTTTATGCCATTTTTACTCAGCTCACAGATCGTATCGGGTAAATTGAGTAAGGTCCTGTCGTGGCTGATGATTACTAAAGTATTTAACGTGGTGATGATGTAATCATAAAGAATATTTCTTCCCTCCGTATCCAGATGATTGCTGGGTTCATCCAGCAAAACAACTTCCGGCTGGTGAATACGTATCCCGGCAAGAAAAACCTTAGTCTTTTGTCCCCCACTCAGGTGTTTCATTTTAACATTTAGCTCTAATCCATCAATTCCCCAATGCATCAGGGCTGCAGCACAACGCTCTTCGATTGTCCAGTCGTCATCAAGCAATGCAAGGTTCGAGTCAGTGACCTGACCATCCAGTATTTCATAAAGCGCATTTATTTTATCGTCAATTTGAAGCGCCTCAGCGATCGTCAGCTCATTATACTGGCCAAAATGCTGAGGAACGGCATAAGGCGTCGTTTCGGCCTGAAATAACCCGGATGAAGGTGCTAACTTACCGGCTAAGATGTTAAACAGGGTTGATTTCCCTATTCCATTGTTACCGATTAAAGCAATTTTATCTTGTTTATTTATTTGGAGATTGATATGATCAAATAGCAAATCTCCGTTGGGATGTATATAGCTAACACCTTGCAGAATAAGCATAATTTCTTTTTTAAGCTTGAATAATCAATAAACGGATTGTCCCGTTTTATCTATTTTCAGGAAAAGAAATTAAATCTTACATTTTTGATATGGTTTCAATAATCTGTACAAAAGTAAAAAAAAATGGCTTTATAAGAAATCCACAGGACGAAATTCGGATCTTTCCATGAGCTGCCAGCGCTTTCTGCTATTACTTCCGGAAAGATCTTTTGCTGGTACCAGACTGTAATGTACGCCGGTGATGGTGGAAAATTCAGATTTTGTGCCGATGAATAGTCTGTTGGGTTCGCCTCCTCCATCAGTAATGATGGCAAGATCATAATTGTCAAGACGTAATTCAATAACCGAACTCGGCAAATATTGCCTGTTCAAAATCTTAAGAATTCGCAGATTAATAACCATTAGGGTTGATTTCGAATTTATTTTGATGACCAATTGCGCGATAAAAAATTGAGCAAGACCAATTGGTAAGTATTTTAAATACTTAAAAAACGCAAGATCAGACTAGTTATTGTGCACGATAACATGATCATAAATAATCGCTACCATCAATCGTCAGCTGCTGAAGATGGCAGGTGCTTTTCCGGATTATCGCCCCTGAACTTTTTTAACTTATTTTCCAAAGCAGATTTCCAGTTGTCAATTGCAGCAGCAGGGGTGTCGCCAGATCCAAAAATACCCGTTTCCGGGTCCGGGCCTGATAAACAGCTGAATGAATCTCCATCTTTATAGACAGTGGGCTGCATTTTCTGAGCTGCAACATCGTACTGACTAAAGTCGATATCTATAATCTGGTCTGGGCGTATTCCTTCTGTCGGCATATCGGTAGCTGCTGGTGTAATAGTTAAACACTTAAAGCAGACGATGGTTTAAGATCATCTGTTTTTTTATTTATGCCGGAGGCCAGGATTGGTTTAGCGTTTAAACATCGCTGTATGAGGCGCAATCTTCGAAATGAACGATTGCAAGGTTTGGCTTGCTATGATCGCTAATTCATATTTCAGGTCATTATATTCTACGCCTTTTTCCTGTACTTCAGTTGTGATCGCAGTACTACGATCAATAAGTATAGACTTAAGCTGATAAAGGCTTGCCTTGAATTCGCGCATCGTTGATTCCATAGCTGGAATTGACTCCAGGTGAAACCGATCACTGAACTTTGATGAGGCGTCATCGAGCGCTGATTCACAAAACATCTGGTAGTCGCTTAAATATTCTGATTTTGATTTCATGGTGAAGAGCTGCTCTTCGAAGAGCTGTTATTTGCTTTACAATATACACGGAAATATTTGAAAAAAAAAAGGGGCCACGTATTCGTGAACCCCCAAATTAAACGCTCTCGACAGTAACAACAAAGCAAACACTGCTTTGTTTGAATTAATTTTGTGCTCCCGCTAATCAGGTCGTTCGTTTTCTCCTTGCAAACAGAACTTTTTTCTGTCGGCGGTTGTTGAATAGGCCAATGATTTTTAAGATGATCGCAATGGAAAAAGATGCCGGACCTCCCCATCCTAAACAAAAAATAACGGTTGCAGATGCGATATTTATTATTGTCGGAATAGTTGTTGGTGCGGGTATTTTCCGGACTCCCTCACTTGTTGCCGCCAACACAAATAGCGATTCCATGTTCTTCCTGGCATGGATCTTAGGCGGTATTGTTTCCATAGCGGGTGCTTTATGTTATGCAGAACTTACTACCGCATTTCCAGACACGGGTGGCGACTACCATTTTATTGGCCGGGCTTACGGTAAAAAACCTGCCTTCCTTTTTGCCTGGGCAAGAATGAGTGTGATCCAGACAGGCTCTATCGCTTTGCTTTCGTATATCTTCGGCGACTATTTTTCACAGATCTATAATTTAGGAGAGCATTCTTCTTTCATTTATGCAGCCGGTGTTATTATTGTCCTTACAGGAATTAATATTGCGGGGATACGCCTGGGAACAGGAACGCAAAGGCTTTTTACCTTGTCCGAAATTGCTGGTGTACTCCTAATCATCACCGTTGGGTTACTACATTCCGGTCAGCCAGAAACGATGTATCAGGTTCCCCAGGCAGCTAACTCCGGCAATTCGCTGGGCCTCGCCATGGTTTTTGTGCTGCTCACTTTTGGAGGATGGAATGAGGGGGCTTATATTTCCGCCGAGCTTAAATCAGGCAGCAAAGGCATGATCAGGTCTTTAGTCATCAGTTTGCTCGTCATCACTGTTTTATATCTCTTAATCAATGTAGCGTATATCAAGGTGCTCGGCCATCCGGGACTATCGAAGTCGGCCGCCGCCGGAGCAGACCTCATGCAGCGCACATTAGGCCGCTCCGGCATCTACGTGATCGGAATTATGGTAGCCATCTCGGCCCTGACCTCGGCTAATGCAACAATCTTTACAGGGGCAAGAACAAATTATGCCTTAGGACGTGATTTCCTGATCTTTTCTTTCCTGGGTAAATGGAATGAGCAGGCTTCGGGCCCCTTGAATGCTTTTCTTATCCAGGGCTTGGTTTCCCTTGCGCTGATCTCTTTGGGATTGATTACACGCAGTGGCTTTGAAACCATGATAGAATATACGGCGCCGGTATTTTGGTTCTTCTTCCTGCTTGTGGGTATTGCGCTTTTTATATTAAGGAAAAAAGAACCCAAAATTCACAGGCCTTTCCGGGTACCACTGTATCCGCTTACCCCAGCCATTTTTTGCCTGAGCAGCGCCTATCTTTTGTATTCAAGTCTGATGTATACCGGGATAGGGGCTTTGGCAGGTATTTATGTCTTGCTTGCGGGAGTGATCATTCTCCTGTTCTTCAGAAAACCCGACCATCCCGTGGGTAGCCGGGAAACCGCGAAAATATCAACCAATTCTGTTTAAACCTTATCATTGATATGATCATTTACTTAAAAAACAAAACCATGAAACAAAAAGTAAAATCTCTGCTCAGTTCAGTCTTGCTGATTTGCGCGACAACGATCTATGCGCAGGAGCCACCAAAGCTCGACGTCCCCTATGTACCTACCAGCCAGAAGGTTGTTGATGCCATGTTGAACCTGGCCAATGTCCAACCAGGGGATGTGGTATACGATCTTGGCTGCGGCGACGGCCGGATTGTAGTCACTGCCGCTAAAAAACACGGCGCAACAGGAATGGGCTTCGATATTGATCCGAAACGAATCGCGGAAGCCAATGAAAATGCCAGGAAAGCAGGTGTGACCGGTAAAGTAAAATTCGTAAATGCCAACCTTTTTGAAACCGACCTTAAGGGCGCTACCGTTATTACTATGTATCTGTTGCCGACAGTAAACATGAAGCTGCGTCCAAAAATCATGGCCTTAAAGCCGGGAACGAGGATCGTTTCCCATGCGTTTAACATGGGCGATTGGCAACCAGAAAAAGTTGAGGAAATCGATGGTGCTACCATTTATCTCTGGACCGTACCGCAGAAATAGCGAAATGAACAAAAAAAGAGGCTGATCATCTTTTTATCTAATGACACAACCTCTTTTTATTTTTGATTGCAATGACTAATTTTTCTGAAACTCGACCCTTCGGTTTAAGATCCGTCCCTCTTCGGTACTGTTCGACGAAGCCGGTTGCGTAGCTCCATATCCTTTTACAGTTAGGTTATTTGAACTTACCCCAGCATTTACCAGGTATAATTTAACAGAATTTGCCCTGTCGATTGACAAAGACATATTGTGTTCTGCTGAGCCTTCAATGGAGGAGTGACCGTTTAAAATGAATTTCACCGATGGATCTTTTTTCATTTCTCTGGCCGCTTTATCCAATACTTCAAAAGAGGCTGTTTTCAGGACATCAGAATTAAATTCGAACTGAACATTGCCAAAGTTATAATCCGGCTTTTCCTCAACTGGCGGAGGTGGGGGTGTGGGCGCTGGAGCAGGTTCGGGTTTTTTCTCCTCAACCGGTGCAGCAGGTTTTTCGACAGGCGGTGCCGGTTTGGCTATTGCTTTCTTCGTTTTACAGGATTGGAAGGATAGGACAAACAGTACCACTACTGCCAATAATAAACTGGTTTTTAAAAGTCTCATTTGTTTTTTGTGTTTGTAATGTTAAAAGTTTTCTGTGTTTGTAATGTTAAAAAATATTTCCAGATCTAAGAAAAAGAGAACACTCATTTTAAAACGAACGTTTTACACAAATAGTGTTAATGGCATTAACCCATTGCGCGGGGCGAAGATTTCAAATAAAGCTTTTGTCAATAATCCCCTTGATCACCTCATCCAGTTCTGCAGCGGAAATATAAAGATAATTCAGCAATTCTTTATCCGCCGGTACATCTCCCCCGGCCTCATTTAACAGATCTACCAGTGCAAGTATACGCGCCAAAGGAGCCCTCACAAGATGGGTTTGAGCCCAGGCGATTTCCCTAAGCTGAACGTTGTGCTGCTTGATGGCATCTTCTGCCTCTTTTCTTTCCGTGATATCAACGCCGATACACTGGATCTCTGAAGGATTGCCTTTTGAATCTGTTAAGCCTATGAAATGCCAGAAGGTAGATCTCATCCCTCCTCTTTTATGAGGCTTATCAATTTCTATCTGGTAAACTTCGTTCGGATGCCGCAGGCAATTTTTGCCGACCTCCCTCACCTCTTCATAACTGTCGGGTGATATTGAATTCATCGTGTTGTACCCTAAAAAGTCGTTTTGCCCATATAGCCACCCGAAGTCTTCCCTATATTTATTGTTATAGTAAGTATAATTGCCGTTTAAGTCCGTTCGGATCACGTAGTTGGTCTGCGCGTCTACCAGGCTTCTCAACCGCGATTCGCTGGCCAGCAGCTTCTCCTGTATCTTTTTACTCTCGGTAATGTCCAGACAAGCACCAATCATTTTTACGCCGGCACCATTAGCAGAATTAAAAATCGCCCAAGATTTAAGAAACCGAACTTCGCCATCACGTCTCAAGATCCGTTCATCAAATTCGGCATCCA
>CAMLDJ010000204.1 GCA_946478755.1 uncultured Pedobacter sp.
CGCATGATGTGCAGGAAGAGTGGTTTCATAAGCTGATATCCAGTGCTGAGCACACTGAATGGGGGTTGAAATACGACTATCAATCCATTCTTTCCCCAAAGCACTTCAAAGAACGGGTTCCCATACAAAATTACGATACCTTAAAGCCTTACATTGAGCGCATGCTTAAAGGAGAACAAAACATCCTTTGGCCTTCGGAAATTAAATGGTTTGCCAAATCCTCGGGTACCACAAGCGATAAAAGTAAGTTCATCCCCGTGTCCGAAGAATCTCTGCAGGAATGCCACTTTAAAGGAGGAAAGGACATGCTTTCTATCTTTTGTAATAACAGGCCAGATAACCAGATCCTTACAGGGAAAGGGCTGGTACTTGGCGGTAGTCATCAGATCAATCAGCTCAATGAAGATTCCTTTTATGGTGATCTCTCTGCTGTTTTGATCAAAAACCTTCCGGTCTGGGCGGAATATTACCGCACACCAAACATTTCCATTGCCCTTATGGATAACTATGAGGATAAAATGGAGAAGATGGCAGAAGCTACGATCAAAGAGAATGTGACCAATATTGCCGGAGTTCCGACCTGGACAATTGTACTGGCGAAAAAGGTACTGGAAATGACCGGCAAAAAACACTTGCTGGAAGTATGGCCGAATCTGGAGCTTTACATACATGGTGCGGTTAATTTTAAGCCCTACAGAGAGCAGTTTAAGGAGCTCATCCCCTGCAATGAGATGTATTATCTGGAAACATATAATGCATCGGAAGGATTTTTTGGCATACAGGATGAGGTAAACTCTGACGAGATGCTCTTGATGCTCGATTATGGCATCTACTATGAATTTTTGCCCCTGGAAAATATTGAAGATGAACATGCACATACCCTGTCGCTGGAGGAAGTTGAACTCAACAGGAACTATGCAATCATCATCTCTACCAATGGTGGCTTATGGCGTTATATGATTGGTGATACCGTTCAATTTACCAGTCTTTTTCCTTACCGGATTAAAATCACGGGGCGTACCAAACATTTCATCAACGCCTTTGGGGAAGAGGTGATCATAGATAACGCCGAACAGGCTATTTGTAAGGCATGTACAGAGACCAACGCCGTTTTTAAAGATTACACCGCCTGTCCGATTTATTTTAAAGGAGAAGAAGTAGGCGGGCATGAGTGGATTATTGAATTTGACCAGCAACCAAACGATTTTGAGAAGTTCGTAGACATCCTGGATCAGACCTTAAAAGAAGTGAATTCGGACTATGAAGCCAAACGTTTTAAAGATCTCGCCCTGCGCAGACCAAAGGTCCATAATGCGCCTTCCAATACATTCTACAACTGGTTAAAATCAAAAGGTAAGCTGGGCGGGCAGCATAAGGTACCCCGTCTGGCTAACGACAGAACATACGTAGACGAGATCTTATCTATTCTTTAACAGGCGGTTAGTTTTATTATTTTCATCAGGCTTATTGGAGTTGTACTTTTTTTTAGCTAAATTCCCTTTACATTTTAGTGTTTAATTTGTACTGTAAAATCTATCAAAGTTCAATAGCCAAATATAAATCTCTTATGAAAACGGTAAAACAGCTACTCAGCACCAAGCCGGTGCATGTTTTCTCGGTGACAGCAAAGTCATCCGTGTTAGATGCCCTGAAAGTAATGATGGAAAAGAACATTAGCGCCCTGCTTATTGTTGAAGGGCAGAGGTTGAAAGGAATTTTTACCGAGAGGGATTATGCCAGGAAAATTGTTCTACGAGGTAAATCTTCGGCTGAAACAGCTGTCGAAGAGGTAATGACCGCCGATCCAATCACCGTGTTTTCAACCGATAGTATAGATTTGTGCATGGGTATTATGACAGACAAACACATCCGGCATTTACCTGTAGTCGAGGACGATCAGCTACTTGGCATGGTATCTATCGGTGATGTGGTTAAATTCATTATTGAAGACCAAAAGGAAACCATCTCTCAACTGGAAAGTTATATCAGCAGTTAAAAAAAAACCAAACCAAATATAAATCGAAGAACAGCAAACTGAAAAAGGCAGTCCAAATTAAATTTATGGACTGCCTTTTTTTCCTATTCCTCCGTTTCTACCAGATTTTCACTCTTTTTTCGGGAGCAAGATACAGTGAATCTGTTGGCTTTACCTGAAATGCAGTATAGAATTCAGGGATGTTTCTTACCACGCCATTTACTCTGAATTTAGCCGGAGAGTGGGGATCAGTTCCTACCTGGTTCCTCAGGGCTTCTTCTGTCGATTTACTTAACCAGGCTTGTCCCCAACCAATAAATACACGTTGTTCTCCGGTAAAGCCATCCATAACCGGAGCAGGTTTGTTATTTAAGCTGGCTTTATAAGCTTTCAAGGCTATAGTTAAACCACCCAGATCACCAATATTTTCACCCAATGTAAAATCTCCGTTCACATTTAGATCAGGAAAAACCTTAAAAGCACTGTATTGCGCTACCAGGGCACTTGTTCTTTTTTTAAACTCTTCATTGTCTTTTTTTGTCCACCAGTTTCGCATGACGCCATCTCCATCAAAAGTGCTACCCTGATCATCGAAACCATGTCCAACTTCGTGGCCAATAACAGCACCTATACCGCCATAATTTACCGCATCATCTGCATTCATGTCAAAGAATGGAGGTTGTAAAATTGCCGCCGGAAAAACGATCTCGTTCATCGTCGGATTGTAATAAGCATTAACGGTCTGCGGTGTCATTCCCCACTCCATGCGGTCCACCGGTTTACCTAATTTATTTATGGTACGGTTGTATTCAAATTGTGCAGAACGAACATTGTTCCCATAAAGATCATTCTTTGCTACTTTTAGGGCACTGTAATCTCTCCATTTATCGGGATAACCAATTTTAGGTGTGAATTTGCTGATTTTCACAAGCGCCTCCTTTTTAGTTTCAGGGCTCATCCAATTCAACTCCTTGATACTGGATTCGTAGGCTTTTAATAAATTGCCTACCAATTTCAACATTCGTTCTTTAGCTTCGGCGGGGAAATGCTTTTCCACGTACAATTTGCCCACCATTTCCCCCAGATTGCTATTTACCACATCAACGGCTCTGCGCCATTGCGGCTTTTGTTCCTTAATGCCTTTTAGTGCTTTTCCGTAAAAATTAAAGTTTTCTTTATCCAGTGCAGTATTTAACGACGATGCAGCTCCGGTGATTACGCTCCATTTCAGATAGCTTTTCCAGGTATCAAGAGGTGTATTTTTCAAGATTGCGTTCAGCTCCTTCGTATAAGCAACCTGGGTCACCACCAGGCTGTCCTGGTTGCTGATCCCTGCTTCCTTTAGCAGTATGTTCCAGTCTAGATCCGGCAAGAGCATATGCAGGTCTTTCACTGCATACTTATTATACAGGCCTGCCATGTTCCTGGTCTCCTCCTTTTTCATTTGTTTGGAAGCCAGCAAAGTTTCCAGCGCCATGATCTGTGCAGCCTTAACTTTTGCGTCAGGAATACCTGCGATGTTAAGCATGTTCTCCATGTGCGATATATATTTCTCACGAATCTCTTTGGATTTGGCATCCGTTAACAAATAATAATCGCGATCCGGCAAGCCAAGTCCTCCCTGCCAGGTATGCAGCATATATTTTTTGGGATCTTTAAAATCTTCAGTTACGCCCAGGCTAAACGGAATTTTATCCCCTCTTTTATTGGCATAGGCGAAGTAGGCAGCAAGGTCCTTTGTTGCAGTAAGGGCATCGATCTTTTTAAATTCAGCCGCCAGAGGCGCTAATCCTATCGAATCCCTAACTTTCATGTTCATATAAGATTCGTAGTAATCACCGATCTTTTGTTCCTCGGAACCTTCTTTTGCCTCATTCTTCGCTGCATTTTCTATGATGGACTTCACATCTTCCTGGGCTTTATCATTGATGATATCCATCACCCCATAACGGGCCTTATCGGAAGGAACCTTAGTATTTTTCATCCAGGTGCCGTTCACGAATTCAGTGAAATTATTCCCCGGAGCAGCCGTGGTATCCATATTTTTTAGAATGATTCCCGATTGCAATTCTTGTTGCGACCCTGCATTGCTGCAGGCAGACAGATATAAAACAGTCCCTGCAACCATAGCGGCACCTGTTAGCCTATTCAATTTTATCATAAGTTATGAGTTAGTATATTCAAACTTAGTAAAAAGTTATATAACTGTCGGCTAATTACCACTTGTTAAAGAATATTTTACAGGGGAGGTAAGTTTTTGTCCCGGGAAAACTTCGCTAAAACAGATTAACCTTTAACGGCTAGAAAAATATCTACTTCAGCATCCTCCGGATTTTGCGAACGTTCGCCATAGACCTCAAAATCCGCCGTATACGACCTCGGGATTTTAGCATTCCAGATTTCCAGCCAGGCATTAAACACAGCGCCTTTTGACAAGTCCCCTTTTGCAGTACATTTCATATAAGGCCCTTCTTCAATCATCAATCCGGCAAAACCAGCAGGAATATGATTCAGGTTCTCGACGCGATAACCAATCAACGTGGTGTAAGGCTGCGTATAGTCTCCTTCATAAGCAGTATACACACTATAAATATCATTGCCAATCCTGCCTGGTATCTGGGCGGCAATATCTGTTGCCCAAAATTTGGACCAAAGTTCGGGAATGTCTATTGCTGCACGTCCATCGGCATTGCTTGTCTTAACTGTAATCCCTATAACAGGGAACGATCTGAGTGATTGCTTTTCCATTTCCATCATTTTATAATGACAAACTTAGACCACTGCAGTGACAACCCTATGTCAGCGTGAGATGACAGCGTCTTTTTTTACGGTATCGGCCAATAATGAGTCCGGTTGTTGAGCCCCGGTTGCAGATGCAGTATTGTTGCCTTCCGGTGCCGGAGCCCTTAACTGCAATTTGGTGTTATCACAGGCGCTGATGATCAAAACCATAGCCGTCATAAAGAGAATACGTTTCATAAATTTTAAATTCAGATTCTAATTTAGAGAATAATTTTTTGTAAATATTACAGTTGAATTGAATATTCCGCTAATCATGTTTTTAATTACAGCAGAATTACAATTAGAGATAAGTGCGGACGAGAGTTCTTGTTGATTCCTTAACAATCGCTTAACAGGAATGCTTTAATTTTATTGTGATCACAAAGCAATATGGTTATGATTCGCACTAAAATCTTATACAGCGCTGTTGTAAAAACAGAAAAAACTGATGATACAGATAGATTTCAATCACTACCGCAGCCATCTGGCAGCTATCCGTACAGATTAAGCGTGGGCGAACCGCTAAAGAAAGGAAAACTGGTTTTTCATATGGTTGGTGATACCGGCGGAGGAAATAGGCCGGACAAGCGGCAGCGGGTAACCTGCCAGATGACCGCCCAGTATTTAAATATTGCAGCAGAAGAAGATCGCCCGTCATTTCTTTACCATCTGGGCGATCTGGTATATCATTATGGTGAAGCAGAGCAATACGCTGAGCAGTTTTTAGCTCCTTTTGAAAGTTATCCTGCACCTATTTATGCTATTGCCGGCAACCACGACAGCGATGTAAATCCGAAAAGCGAAGCGCACTACGACAGTCTGGAGGCATTTTATACCGCCTTTTGCAACACTTGTCCAAAAACAATTTATTTCGGTCAGCATACCCTACGTAAAAGCCAGGTACAACCGCACGTATACTGGACCATGGAAGCCTCATTGGCCACTATTATCGGACTATACACCAATGTTCCTAAGCATGGTTCGATCAAAAAGGAACAAAAGAACTGGTTTATAAAAGAACTGCAGCATGCGGTTAAATACAGTGCGGGGAAGGCCATAATTGTGTGTCTGCACCATGCCCCCTACTCAGCTGATCTTAATCACGGCTCAAGTCTGAATATGATAGCGTTCCTGGACTCGGCTTTTGAAGAGGCAGGTGTAAAGCCTGATATTGTTTTTAGTGGTCATGTACACAACTATCAAAGATTCAGCAAGCAGTATAAAGACGGTAAAACGACACCTTTCATTGTTGCAGGAGCGGGAGGGTTTGAAGAGCTGCATCGCCTGGCTGATCCTTCTGACCAGGCATATGATACGAAAAGCCATTTGCTTGACCAGGTACAGCTGGAAAACTATTGCGATCACAAACGCGGTTTCCTAAAAATCAGCATCGAGAAAAGCCCGTTCTGTTTTAAGATCATTGGGGAATACTATACGGTTGGGCATAAAAACAACAGCGGGACAGGAATTCAGGATGCAGCACTGTTTGACAGTTTTAGTATTGACCTGACCGGTAGGTAAAACGGAAACGCATTGGGCCTTTAAACTCTATTGCGGATAACAATCTTACCAAACTGCAGGCCTGAGGATAAATATGCTGCGGCCTCCTGTGCATGTGAAAGTGAGGAGAACACCTTATCGATCACCGGTCTTATGCGGTGCTTTTCCGAAAAAGCAAGCATGTCAGAAAACTCCTGATTGCTGCCAAGCGTTGTACCCAAAATAGACAGGTTCTTCCAATAAATATGCGCAGGGACGATGTTCTCTATCGGCCCGTCAGTACCACCCCAAAACACGAGTCTGCCTCCTGGCTTCAGCACTTCTATCAACCTGGCAAAACCCTTTCCCGATGCACTGTCCAGCACCAGATCAAAGCCTCCGGTTTCCGCATTTGCCCGACTAGCCCAGTCTTCTGTTTTATAATTAAACCCATCCTTCGCTCCCATAGCAATAGCCTTTTGCAGTTTACCTTCAGTACCTGAAGTCACATAAGCTTCTGCCCCTGCTGCCATCACATATTGCAAGGCAAGTAATGCAGTACCGGCCCCTATGCCGGTTATCAATACCTTTTCTCCGGCTTTAACTTTTCCTTTGCTAAAAACCGCCCGGTAAGTCGTAAGACCAGCTAAGGGCAAGGCCCCCGCTTCTTCATCTGTTAAATAAGCTGGTTTTTCCTCCAGGTATTGCAGCTCCACCGCTATGTATTCAGCGAAAGTACCGGGGTCAGGACTCCCCATGATCTTAAAATCAGGACCAAAAGTCTCCGGGTTGCTACCCCAATTGCGTCCCGGATTAATAACTACTTTTTTTCCGAGCCAGGACTCGTCAACCCCCTTTCCGGTTTCCGTGATTTTACCATATCCATCTGATCCGATAACCAGTCCGCCTTCTGGTAAAGGCGCCGCGGCATAAGTGCCTTTTTGTACCCTGATGTCTCTTTGATTAAAGGCTGAATACTCCAATCTGACTAACGCCTCTCCATTAGCTGGAACCGGAGTTGGCACTTCTTTTATGATGTAAGGCTGATTATTGCCTTCTAAATATGCTGCTTTCATTGTGATAAAATCATTTAAAACAATACATCCTTAAGGTCCCCGGCTTTATCGAACACACTTTTTGCGTACGGACAAAGCGGAAGAATTTTAATATTATGCTCACGGGCATATTTAACTGCTTCCAATACCAGCTGTTTGCCCACTCCCGTACCTTCAAATCCGCTGTTTACTTCCGTATGATCAATAATGATCTTGTCGGATCCGGCCCAGACATAAGTCAGCACCCCTGCTTCATCGTAATTTTCCATCGCTTTAAAAAAGCCATTCTTATCGGTATTATATTGTTCAATCTCCATCTTCTTTAGGGCCTTTGCGTTCTATTATCATTATTTTGAAGTGGCAGCGGCACGAATTCTGTTTCTCCCGGCACAGGAGAAAACGACTGCTCCAGCCACATTGTTTTGGCCTTCTCGATCATTTCGGGAGTAGAGGCTACAAAATTCCAGTAGATGATGCGCGGTTCATCAAATGGTTCGCCACCAAAAACATAGAGGGTTGTATTTTCCTGCATGTGAAATTCGCATAGTTTGCTGTCTTTGGCAACCAGTAATTGTTTAGGACCGAAAATATTTCCTTCACTTTCTATGCCCCCTTCCAGAATGTATAACGCACTCTCGCCAAAAAGCGCCTGACCTATTTTAATTGTTTGCCTCTCCGTGGTTTTTAGCTCCAGGAAATACAGCGGGCTGTATACCGGCACTTCGGATTTCCTGCCAAAGACCTCACCAGCTATCAATTTAAAGTTTACACCCTGGTCTACCCACTCCGGCAATCCTTTCTCTTCCACATGAAAGAATTCAGGTTCCATTTCTTCCAGATGTTTGGGTAAGGCTACCCAGATCTGTAAGCCATGCATCATCTTATCCGAGTTGCGCAAGTACCCTGGTGTCCTTTCCGAATGGACAATACCTTTTCCTGCTGTCATCCAGTTCACCTGTCCGGGCTTAATTTCTATTTCAGTACCAAGGCTATCACGATGCATAATACTTCCCTCAAAAAGATAGGTAAGTGTGGAAAGGCCAATATGCGGATGTGGAGGAACATCCATATTTTCCTGGTCGCCCATGCATACCGGCCCCATATGGTCTATAAAAGCAAAAGGACCTACCATACGCTTCTCGCGAAAAGGCAGGAGCCGACCTACCATAAAACTGCCAATACTGGTGGGGCGCTCTTCAATGATCAGGTTAATGTTTGACATCTTATTTAAGGATAAAGTATGGAATGCGACTAGATACCTGGACAATGCAAGGTGAATATTTACGCCCTAAGATAACAAAATGGCAATTATCAAGCAAACTTCATACTTTTGAGCTGGAACTTATTGTCATACATGAAGTATAATCATACAAAACCGGCTTTATTGTCGATACTGCTTACAGGAGTTATCTTCTTGTTACTACCCCTTCTTTTTGCCAGACTGGGG
Organism: uncultured Pedobacter sp.; assembly: GCA_946478755.1. Next base: position 8,738 of record CAMLDJ010000204.1, read on the forward strand.
ATCCTGTCTTTTAGCAAGGAACTATTAATATTTTCATTTATTGCCCCTGCCCTTGGTTTATGCTTGTACTGCTATTTAAACTACCGGTTTCCAAACAACAATCCGGAAAAATTCAGTCTGTCGGTCAGCAACCTGATGTTGGGCATTTGCGTGGCCATGCTGTTTTTCGGTTACCTGAAATGGTATACCGCAATTATATTTTTCATTTCTTTTGCCTTATTGCTTTATATAGAATATAAGAATAAACTACGGTTTATGTACCGGTTTTACCGGGTTTATGCCCTATTACTGCTCCCTTTTTATGCGGTATGCCTGATCATCAGAAACCGGTCTCTTTTAAAATTCGATGAACATGCAACGTTAAAATTAAAACTGGGAGGAGTTTCCATTGAAGCCTATTTCTATTTAATGGGTATGCTCTTGCTGGCGGTATACTTATTCGAGCTTTTTAAAGGTAAAACCGTAAAAGTTCATGGATAATCTACCTTTATACACAAAACAACAGCTCGCTTTACGGAATGGGCAAGACAAACCGCAAATATGGGTAGCCTACAAAGGATTGATTTATGATGTGACAGAGAGCAGGTTATGGCGTAACGGCAAACATTATGAACATTGGGCGGGACAGGACCTAAGTGATGAGCTGCCTGATGCTCCGCATACGGAAACTGTATTTGAAAAGTTCATCGCCATAGGCAAACTGCTTGGATAAAAAATGGCTACCCAGAATATGAATAGCCATTAGTTTACCTATTAGGTGCTCACTAAGCTTCTATTGCAAAAGCGCTTAAGTTCACGAACTCCTGAACCCGGGCTGCTACCTCTGCTTCTGTGAGGTTCAGGATCTTCTCAGTCCCAAATTTCTCTACGCAGAACGAAGCCAGTGCCG
>CAMLDJ010000205.1 GCA_946478755.1 uncultured Pedobacter sp.
CACGTGCACGTGCACCAGGAGGCTCGTTCATTTGACCGAAAACCAATGTTGCTTTAGATTCTTTTAATTTTTCAGTATCAACGGCTTTCAAATCCCATCCACCTTTTTCCATTGAGTGTAAGAATTCGTCACCATAGTTGATAACACCTGACTCGATAAACTCACGAAGTAAATCGTTACCCTCACGAGTACGCTCACCAACACCTGCGAATACTGATAAACCAGCATAAGCTTTAGCGATGTTGTTTACCAACTCCATAATTAATACGGTTTTACCTACACCAGCACCACCGAACAAACCGATTTTACCACCTTTTGCATAAGGCTCTAATAAGTCGATTACTTTAATACCTGTAAAAAGTACTTCAGTTTCAGTTGATAAATCTTCGAACTTAGGAGGAGTAGCATGGATAGGACGACCATCAGTTTTATCAACTGTGTTGATACCATCAATCGCTTCACCAACTACATTAAATAAACGACCTTTAATTTGGTCGCCAACTGGCATTTTAATCGCAGCACCAGTATCAACTACGTCCATTCCACGAACTAAACCGTCTGTAGAGTCCATCGAGATCGCACGTACACGATCTTCACCTAAGTGCTGTTGAACTTCTAAAACAATTTTTTGTCCATTTTCTTTCGTTATCTCTAACGCATCAAAAATTTTAGGTAGATGGGCATCATTAGCAAAGCTAACGTCAACCACAGGGCCGATAATTTGTGCTATTTTTCCTAAGTTAGGCATATCTGTTGTGAGTAAATTTATTACAGTCAATGAATTAAAGCTGTTTCAAGGGGCTCCAATTCGGTTGGCAAAGTTAAGTTATTCTTGCTTAATTTTAAATATATATTATAAATTTTTTCAACATGGTTTTTATAGATAATTTAGAGCCATAAATAAGGCATATGAAAACCATTTTAACAACAGGTAGCAACGGTCTTTTAGGGCAGAAATTAACTGAAAAAATTCTCGCCGAAGGCAGGGTAAAGCTTGTTGCCACTTCTAAAGGAGCAAATCGCTATCCGGTAAAGGATGGGTATGAATATGCAGAAATGGATATTTTAGATGCTGTTCAGGTTAGGAGAGTTATTGAAAGATACAGCCCTGATGCCATTGTGCACACCGCGGCAATGACCAATGTTGATATTTGTGAAGCCAATAAAGCGCTTTGTCGCCAATTAAACGTAGGTGCAGTTCAAACGCTCATATTAATATGTGAAGAAAAGAACATTCAGCTTATTCATTTAAGTACTGATTTTGTTTTTGATGGTGCCAACGGACCATATAAAGAAGAGGATGCAGTTAATCCTGTAAGTTATTATGGCGAATCGAAAGTACTCGCGGAAGAGCTGTTGAAGAACTCAAAAGCAAACTGGGCAATTTTAAGAACAATATTGGTATATGGAATAAGCAGTGATATGAGCCGGAGCAATATTGTACTGTGGGCCAAAGAAGCATTAGAAAAAGCATCGCCTATTAATGTCGTGAACGATCAATGGCGTATGCCCACTTTAGCCGAGGATTTAGCTGAAGCCTGCTTGTTGGCTGTAGAAAAAAATGCAAAAGGAATTTACCATGTATCGGGTAAAGATTACATGAGTATTGCAGATTTAGTGCGAAAAGTTGCCGAGTTTTGGAATCTTGATCAATCGTTTATTAATGAAATAAGTTCGACAAGTTTAAACCAAACGGCTAAACGACCGGTTAGAACTGGTTTTGTTTTAGATAAGACTGTTAAAGATCTAGATTACTGTCCACATAGTTTTGAAGAAGGCTTGGCAATTTTAGATCAGCAGATGAAAAAAGATAATTAGCTCACTAGTTATTAGTTCATAGGGGATGCAATACTAATGAACTAATGGCCAATGAACTACTGAACCAATTAATATATTTAACCCATAAAAAAGACATAATGGCATTACAAGTTGGCGATAACGCCCCTGATTTCAAATTATACAGTTCTGATTTAGCAGAAATTTCTCTTTCTGGTTTCAAAGGCAAAAAAGTAATTATTCACTTTTTCCCGATGGCTTTTACCGGAACGTGTACAGAACAATTATGTACCATGCGTGATAATTTTAGTTATTACGAAGGGATAGATGCACAGGTAATTGGCATCTCAGTTGATTCTCCGTTCTCTTTGGCTAAGTTTAAAGAAGTTCAAAGTTATCAGTTCCCTTTATTGTCTGATTTTAACAAAGAAGTATCAGCAGCTTATGGTGCTTTTTATGATGAATTTGTGTTCGGATTGAAAGGTGTTTCCAAAAGAGCGGCTTTTGTGATCGATGAAGAAGGAAAAATAGCTTATGCAGAAGTTTTAGAAGACGCGCATGATTTGCCTGATTTTAAAGCAATTAATGATGCATTAAGCGCGTAAAGCTTATTCTGTAAAGAATTATTTTGAGATTTTTTAAAATTTAATTGGAAATTAAAATATCAAATTATACCTTTGCAGTCCGTTAACGATACGGAAATGCATTTGTAGCTCAATTGGATAGAGCATCTCACTACGGATGAGAAGGTTTGGGGTTCGAATCCCTACAAGTGCACTTAAAGGGAGGATTGAAAAATCCTCCCTTTTTTTGTCTACAATTATTACTCCCAATTTTCTCATTTTAAGGTAGTTGAGTGATAGAAGATTATCATTGTAGGTGTTCGATACATCCCTTTTCATAATAGAGATTCGAACTCCAGATCTATAAATTCCCGTATTTCCAGTGTGTCGAATTTGTGAAAGACTGATTTTATATCTGTTAATACATCCAACCGTTTATTGAAGATCTCGTAGGCCTAGCTGTGATTGGTATTTAGCCATCTATGACAATTTAAAGTTGTCTATGTTATGCGTATTCCTATTCTTTTGTAAGTTCCAATTTTTGTTTCTTATTAAGATCCATCGTTACAATAAGATAAACGTTGATATAACATTTATAAAAAAAATGATATATTTGAGCCTGCTGCAAATATTATTTCAAACTGACCGAGTAAGATGAATTAATGGCTTTTATCGTTCATTTGCGGCAAATCACCAAATATTTACCACCATGTTTATTATAATTGAAGCTTCCTGTGCTATCATTTCTCTCAGTGTGCTTAGTTCGAGCCTTTTCCAGGTAGGGTGCAGCAATTCAATTTTTGGATATTCAAAAAATGCCATGTAAACAGACTGGTTGGATTAAACTAAATAATTTGTCTTAAACTTTCTGAAATTAATTCCCTTACCATTAATAAATAGATAATGAGGTTAATACTGTTTTTAGTCGTTTTTTGTTTCACCCTGTCGGCACTCGGGCAAGGTGGAAAAACGAGGTATCTGTCACTACAGGAAGGCTTGTCTAGTCAACAGGTTATTGATCTGACGCATGATAAATACGGCTATGTATGGATTGCAACGGAATTGGGATTAAACCGCTTTGCCAGTAATTCTTTTAAACAATACTACAAGTCTGAAAAAGCAGATGGATTTTCGGTAAACAGTAACGAGATCAATACCCTTTATTATAATAATGACCAGCTTTACATCGGTACGCGGGCAAGCGGTTTAAATATTCTTGATATGAAAACCAACAGGTTTTCATATTATCTACATGATCCAAAAGACAATAATTCTATTGCTACCAATGATATTACCGATATCATCAAAGCTAAAAATGATAAGATATGGCTTGCCACTTATCATCGCGGCGTACAGCGTTTCGACCCTGTAAGTAAGAAATTTGAACGGTTTAATAAACTAAATATACCTGCTCTGGCCGAAAACAGCATTTGGGCGCTTGCAGAAGATCATAACGGCCTGCTCTACATTGGCCATGTAAATAAGGGCATTTCTATTTTAAATTCAAAAAATAAAGACGTAAAGCTGATTACTAGCGAAAGTACAAAAGGCCTGCTGCCAGATAATGAGGTCAGATCGCTGTTTTGTGATAGTAAAAACAATATCTGGATAGGGACCAGAAAAGGGCTGGCAGTTTACCATCCTTTATCAAAAAGCATACAAAAAATCAGCCTTGCCGGCCAATCAAAAAATGGCGATGAACCTTTTGTACACGCAATCAAAGAAATCAATGGGGTAATCTGGATCGGTACTGCTGCATCGCAAGTATTCATCATGAAACCTCAATATGGTAATTCTGGAAATATTGTGCATACCGGAGCAATTACGGCAACTGATCTGGAAAGGGGTAATAATGCTTCGGTACAGAGCATTGATCGTGACCGTTTCGGCAATGTTTGGTTGGGGATTTATAGTGGTGGTATCGCTTTTTTGGGTCATCTGGAACCATTTTTCTCCGTTTTACCTACTAAAAACATTAATCCTGAGGCAAACAGGCCAGCTACGGTAACCGGAATATTGAATGATGTGGGCAGCAGCATGTGGCTGGCTACGGCCGGAGATGGGATTCTGCAGATAAATGCTGAAAAAAAAATTACCAAAACAACTTCAGTGAACAGTGGGCTGGGAGATGATTTTCTCCTTTCTGCTTTTCAGGATAGTAAAAAAAACAAGTGGTTCGGCCTACAAAAGGGAGGTGTGTCCTTCCTCGATGCAAAAAGCAATACCTGGAAGAAGATAAATGCCGGTGAAAGGATGTCGGCCGTTAGAGCGATCATAGAAGATTTGCATGGAAATATCTGTTTTGCAGCAGAGGAGGGCGTATTTGTTCATGATCCCGGGCACAATACTTTCTTTAAAATAGCGACCAGAACACCTATGCTTGGTGATTATGCCCCCCGTACCTTAGTGGAGGACAGCCATGGGTATCTTTGGGTAGGTACTTATGGTCAAGGGCTTTACATTTTCGACCGCAATAGGAAACTGATTAAAAAAATTGAAAAAGGACAGGGGATTGGCAGCAATACCATCAACTATCTCTTTCGTGACCGGAGCAACAATATCTGGATCGCTACAAATGAAGGTCTGGCACTCCAGAGTGCCAATCGGGAAATGGGGAATCTTGAAAACATTGTTTTCCCCGAATCTGATGCCTGGTTAACCGTAAATGCCATAGCCCAGGATCTTAATGGCAACATTTGGTGCTCCACCAGATTGGGTCTGCTAAGGTACCTACCCGAAGAAAAACGCATGCTGAGTTACGATCAGGCCTTTGGTTTGCCTCTAGGTGGTTTTACCAATAATAGCGTTGCGTTGGATAGGAGGGGATGGCTATTTTTTGGAATGCCTGCAGGCATCTGTTATTTCAATCCAGACCAGATCCCATTGAGCCTGCCAGAATCCCCAATACGGATCAGCCGCTTTATGGTATTCAATACCGGAGAAAACCACGCACAATCTGAAAAATATCCAAGCCTTACACAGCAGATAAACCTGAAGCATAGAGAAAATAGTTTCCGTATAGAGCTCGCTGTGATGGATTACGCCGTAAATGAACTCGTTGAATTTAGCTACAAACTAAATGGGTTGGACAAAAACTGGATATTTTTGGGGAGTGAAAAGAATCTTGATTTTCGAAATATTCCATACGGGAAATATGAGCTTCTCATACGCACCCGTCAGAAAAACGACCAGTGGTCTGAAGATTATGAACGTCTTTTCATCAACATCTCTCCACCGTTTTATCTAAGTACATTTGCGCTGGTCACTTATTTTTTGCTCATTGCTGCTACGGTTTTCATTGTTTTATTTTTTTATGTCAAAAAAATAAATGCAGAAGGCCAGCTGCGTGTTAAAAAACTTCAGCTTGAACAGGATGGACAGCTCCACAGGGAAAGGATGAATTTTTATACCAATATCACCCATGAACTGCGGACACCATTAACGCTAATCCTTGGTCCTTTAGAAGATTTGTTTGCTGAAGAAAAATTATCTTCAAAGCATAAAGATTGGGTCTTTATTGTTCAGAAAAATGCAAACAGGTTATTTTCAATGGTCAATCAGTTACTCGAATTCCGCAAAGTCGAGTCCCAGTATAAGCCATTGGTGTTGGGAGAAGCCTATTTGGGTGAACTGCTCTCAGAAATTGTACTTAAATATAAAGAGGCAAACCATAATAAATCAGTGAATATTGGCTATACTATCTTGCAGGAGGATATCAAAACTACCTTTGATGCAGAGATTGTGCAGTTGATTCTGGATAATTTATTATCGAATGCCTGCAAGTTTACCTCAAAAGGCAATATAGAAGTTGTTTTAAGTTATGAGAAAGATAAATTAAGCACCTGTGCTTTAATTACGGTAAAAGATACGGGATGCGGTATTGCCCCAGAGCACTTAAGCAGGATATTTGATAAATTTTATCAAGTACCAAAATCGGTAAGCCATGGCTCTGGTATTGGGCTGGCTTTGGCTAAGGAGTTGGCTGCAATTCATCACGGAAAAATTTACGTCAAAAGTGAACTGGGCAAGGGAAGTGAGTTTTCTGTTCGCTTGGTCACCAATACAGTTCTACTTTCTGTAGCTCCCCCAATGCCAGATCTTAAACCAGTAGCACTAGATATACCGTTATCTCTGGATGATCAGCGCCAATTGCTCTTACTGGTAGAAGACGACAATGATCTTCGGGAATACCTTTCTTCAGTACTTGGTGCAAAATATGAACTGGTTACAGCCGAAAATGGGCTACAGGGACTTGAGCTTGCCAAAAGCCGCATCCCAGATATTATTCTTAGCGATCTGACGATGCCTGATATGGACGGTTTCGCTATGCTCGAAGCCTTAAAATGTGAGCGGGAAACCAGTCATATCCCAATTATACTTTTAACCGCCAGAGACAATGAGTTAGATATGGGGCGTGGATATGAACTGGGCGTTGATTCTTACTTAACTAAGCCGATAAGTCCGAAACTGCTTCACCACCGTATTGAAAACCTGTTGACAAAACGCAAGACCATCTATAACGAATTACTCGGGCAACTCTCCACTCAGATAAAGCAGGGAACCGCAAAAGCACCGGTAAATACTGAGTTGTGGAGGGAAAATACCTTCGTAAAGGAGTTTGTATCTCTGGTTGAAGAAGGTATCCAGGACGAAGTGCTTGATACGGCTACTCTTGCAGAAAAAATGAACATGAGCCAGTCTACACTTTATCGAAAACTGAAAGGCATTACCGGAAAAAACATTAATCAGTTGGTGCGAAAAGTGAGGATTCAAAAGGCGGCTCAACTGCTCCGCTCAGGCCGATATAACATCACCGAAGTGTCTTTGATGGTTGGCATCAATAGCTCCATTTATTTTCGTCAATGCTTTAAAGAAGAATTTGGTCAGCTCCCTTCCGAATATCAAAAAAAGAGGTCTTAGTGCTTTAAAAAAGCGAATTTGACGAAAAATTAGCTGTTAATTGACGGATATGTATATGGCTCTCCAGCTCATATTCCATTATGTTTGATCCCGAAAACCAACTATAAGCCCATCTCAGAATAACGCGCACGACCCTTATTTCAAGAGTGATTTATTTTGATGATTTCCAGATGAGCCAAAAGGGTCTAAATCACTAACTATGATTTTGATTCATTTCTGCAGCGCAGTATTTACTCATTCTGAAAAGGGAAATATTTGGTATCAGCTATTCATTACACTTAAAACCAAATATGAAAATGAGAATCCTCAAAATTTTATTTATCTGCGTCGTGGTGTGGGCAGTTCCCACCTATTCTTTTGCGCAACGTAAGATTTCCGGACAAGTACTGAGTGAACTCAATGAGCCGCTAACCGGTGTTACTATTGTCGTTCCAGGTGCAGTCCCGAAAGAAATTACAACAACTGATGGTCAGGGACGCTTTACCCTCAACACCAGTAAGGGCACCTTTTTAGTAACCTACATTGGTTACAAAAACCAAACCATCACCATTGGAGACAAAACCTTATTTACCATTAAGATGGAGAGCGATGATCAGGGACTAGATGATGTTGTGGTAGTTGGTTATGGTAAGCAATCGAAACGTAACATTACCGGAGCAGTAAGTAATCTAAAAGCAGAAGACGTAGTACGTACTTCGTCTACTTCCACCGCAGGGGCACTCGCAGGTAAGGTACAGGGTATTTCCGTTCGTGCTAAAGATGCCCGTCCTGGTCGCGGAGCCAGTATCGAAGTCCGAAATATGGGCAACCCATTATTTGTAATCGATGGTGTTGCCTATGGTGGCCAGACCGGAACAGACTGGGTAGGTACTCAAAATGCTTCTGGCGCAGATATTTTCAATTCATTAAACCTTGAAGATATCGAAAGCATATCTATTCTTAAAGATGCAGCCGCTGCTGTATATGGTTTTAGGGCTTCACGAGGGGTAGTTTTAATTACTACGAAAAAAGGTTCAAAAGATGAATCTGTAAAAATAAATGTTAATGGCTATTTGGGTTGGCAAAACCTGACCCGTTTTCCTGAAATGGCCACTGCAGCTCAATATACCAAAGGTTTGGTAGAGGCGGCTCAAAACGAAGGCCGCGATCCGAGCGCAGTTTATACCCGTGCAGAACTCGCAAAATGGCAAGCTGGTACCGAACCTGGTTATCAGGGCTACGACTATGCTGATATGGTTATCCGTAAAGACATTCCACAGCAATACATTAATGCCAACATCACTGGTGGTGGCAAGAAATCTAATTACTTTCTATCGGTAGGTAACCTGCAACAGGATGCCATGATTAAAGACTTTAACTATAAACGTACGAACTTACAGGCCAATCTAGAAGCAACCGTGCTGGAAGGCCTTACAATAGGTACACAAATTTCAGCCAGACAAGAAAAAACACAGGATGTGGGATTGCCAGGTGGCGATGGTTATTTTTCTTCTATCTTGGCGATTTTCAAAAACAGGCCAACAGTTGGTCCTTATGCTAACGACAATCCGCTGTATCCGAATCAAACCAATGAGTTTGCCTACAACCCGGCAATTTTTAGTAGAGATATAGCTGGTTATAAAGACAATACTTTCATGAGCGGGAATGTAAATATGACCGCAGCTTACAAAACCAAATTTGGTTTATCAGCAAAAGGAATTGTTTCTTACAATTACACCAATAACAAGTTCGATGGATTTCAATATAGCTATGATGTATACAGATATGACAATGGCAATTATGTACGCAGTAATGGAACCAATTCGAGATGGCGCTACAAAACTGATCGTGTAGCGGTAGCGAGATCTGCACAATTTCAGTTAGATTATACCAAGCAAATCGGCGACCATAATTTCTCTGTAATGGCAGGATATGAACGCTCTGATTGGGACAGAACATTGACTACCATAGGCTCTAACCCTACTAATAACTATATTCCTTTAGTAAACACAGTTGCTGAACTTAGTGGTATTGGCGACGAATGGTTGTATGAAGCAAGAGCTGGTTTCATCGGTCGTTTGAATTACAATTATAAAGGTAAATACCTGCTTGAAATCCTGGGTAGATATGATGGTTCTTACCTGTATTATACAGGTAAAGAATGGGGGCTTTTTCCAGGAGCAAGTTTAGGCTGGCGCATTTCTGATGAGCCATTCTTCAAGCCACTTAAAAGTGTGATAAATGATTTAAAACTTCGTGTTTCAGTGGGGCAAACAGGTTTAGAAGAAGGTGTAGGGATGCATGGCTACCTCGCTGGCAACACTTGGAATTCTGGAAATGCAATATTAAACGGAACATATTATCCGGGTATTGACCCTAGAGACCC
>CAMLDJ010000206.1 GCA_946478755.1 uncultured Pedobacter sp.
CCTGCAGCTTGGATTTGCCGTGATCCCATTGATCCACTTTACCTCTGATAAAAAACTGATGAAAGGTTTTGCCATCAAATCATGGGTAAAGGTGCTGGCATGGGCCAGTTCGCTGATCATCGTTTCCCTGAATGTTAAACTGGTTATTGAAGAGATCAAAACCTGGGGCGCAGAGGGAGGATGGTATATTTATGTCCTGGTAATCCCGATTGCCATCCTTATCGGCTTACTGCTGCTCTATATCTTTATTTATCCGATTATCGGCCGTATAAAACGGGAAACCAGCAATGTACCTCACGGCAAAGCACTGGATATAGATAACATTGAAAAGATCAGCTACACGCGTATTGGCATTACGGTCGACTTCTCTAAAAACGATCGCAATACCATTCGTCATGCGCTAATTCAGGGAGGAAAGCAGGCACATTATCACCTGATCCACGTGGTCGAAACTGCAGCTGCAAGGTATTACGGCGATTCTGCATTGGATTACGAGACCCAAAGTGATACAGAAAACCTTCAAAAATACTGTGATAACCTGGCCGGATTAGGTTATGAGTGTACCCCGCACATCGGTTATGGTGGTACAGTAAAAGCAATTGTCTCTATTACAAAGAAAAAGGACCTCGAATTACTCGTTATGGGTGCCCATGGACATCAGGGTTTAAAAGACCTCATACTCGGCACAACGGTCAATTCTGTTCGTCATAAAGTATCCATCCCTGTACTTATTGTAAGATAAAATTGAGATATTAGCGGATTCTTATGAAAAACGATATCCAGATAAAAAATAAAAGGGCCTTTTTTGATTACCACATTATTGATAAATATAATGCCGGACTGGCCTTGTTGGGCACTGAAATTAAAGCAATAAGACAAGGTAAAGCCAATATGACGGATGCATTCTGCATGTTCATCGGCAACGTGCTTTACGTAAGGAACCTGCACATTTCAGAATATAGTCACAGCTCTTTTCATCACCATGATATCAAGCGCGATCGTGTCCTGCTGCTCCATAAAAAAGAACTTAAAAAGCTGAAGGTAAAAAGTGAGGAAAAAGGCTACACCATTGTACCCTTACGGATATTTACCAATGAAAGGGGCTTTGCCAAAATAGAGATCGCTCTGGCACAAGGTAAAAAAGAATTCGATAAAAGAGACAGCATCAAAGACAGGGAATCCAAACGGGAAATGGACCGGGCTATGAAGGCCTGACCACGATTACCAGGCCTGGTCGCCCACAAGCGGCACAAATCTGAAAGTATCCAGTTCGATCCTTTCAAAATCTGTTTCACTTACACGGATCACAGTTACCATCTTCTGCGAATTCTCGTCTCCCACAGGAATGACCAGGATACCGCCTACCTTCAGTTGTTTCAACAATATTTCCGGTACAAAGGGTGCGCCGGCGGTTACAATGATCTTGTCGTACGGTGCATGTTCAGCGATTCCTTTTGAGCCATCCCCGAAAAAGAAATGTGCATTATAGCCCATACCAGGCAAAACCCTGATGGTGTGCCTGTATATGCTTTCCTGACGCTCGATGGTGTAAACATTAGCCCCAAGCTCCATTAGCACGCAGGTCTGATAGCCGGATCCGGTTCCGATCTCCAGCACCTTATCCCCCTTTTTTATATGGAGCAGTTCGCTCTGGTAAGCTACCGTATAAGGCTGTGAAATGGTTTGTCCATCGCCTATAGGAAATGCAATATCTTTATAGGCCTGGTTCCAAAAGGTTTCATCAAAAAAGAAATGTCTCGGCACTTTAGCTATTGCCTTAAGTACCTCCTTGTCTGCAATCCCTCTCGACTCAAGATGAGCTACCAAGCGCTTTCTTGCACCCTGCTCCCTGTAATTATCAACAAACTTGTATGCCATTTCAGCTCAAAAATAGCTTTTTGAAAACTAATAATTCAATGTTTCCTGCCTGAAATAAGTTTTAAAGGCCTAATCAGCACAGAATCAATCCCAATAAATCTAATAAGGATCAACATCAACCTGTATGTTGACTGCTCTGTAATCTTTTTCACTTTGAAATTGTACAATCGTCTCTTTCAGGATTGATTTCAGCTTCTGGATCGCCGTGTCCTTATCACTTTTAAGAATGACCTGTTTGATGTAATAATTCCTTATTCTGGCCACCATTGGCTGCTCCGGGCCCAAAACACGACTTCCCAGCTGTGCCCGGAGTGCAGTAGCGAAGCGCTGGGCAGCTACATTTAAAAGGTCCTGATCCTTATGCTTAATATTGATGAATATCAGTCTGGTAAATGGCGGGTAATGGAACTGCCTGCGTTCAGCGAGTTCATCGTTGTACATCTCCAGGTACCTGTTTTCGATGACCTGCTTAATAATGCGGTGCGAATCATCGTATGCCTGTATAATCACCTTACCCTGCTTATCTCTTCTCCCCGCCCTCCCCGCTACCTGAGCAAGCAGCTGATAGCTACGTTCAAATGCCCGGAAGTCAGGGTAATTAAACAAAGTATCCGCATTGATTACTCCAATCAGCGTAACGTTATCAAAATCCAGCCCTTTGGCAACCATTTGTGTGCCAATCAAAATATCAGTCTTTTTTTCCTGAAAATCAGAAATGATCTGCTGCAATCCGTTCTTGGTACGCGTGCTGTCCACATCCAGTCTGGCAATTTTAGCTTCCGGAAAAACCAGGCTCAGCTCTTCCTCTACCCTTTCGGTACCAAAGCCTTTCTGTTCAATATGTACAGAGCCGCAGGCCGGGCAAATATTTATACTACTTTGGTGATAACCACAATAATGACAATGCAATTTACCACTCGTTTTATGGAAGGTTAAACTTACATCACAGTTTACACATTTAGGGGCATAGCCACAGGTCGCACAGATCAGAATTGTAGCATAACCCCGGCGGTTCTGAAACAGGATCACCTGCTCTTTTTGCGCCATCGTAAGCGCGATCTCATCAATCAGCTTACTTGAAAAATACGAAACCATTTTCTTCCTTTTCGTTTCTTCTGAAATGCTGACCACCTCATGCAGCGGAAGTTCAACCCCTCCAAAACGTTCATTTACCGTAACCAACCCATACTTATGATTAACCGCATTGTAATAACTTTCGATAGATGGCGTGGCAGAGCCCAGTATGGTTTTTGCCTGATGCAGGTGTGCCAGGTAAACGGCCGTATCTCTGGCTTGATATCTTGGCGATGGCTCCTGCTGCTTATAGGATGATTCATGTTCTTCATCCACTACGATCAGTTTCAGGTCTTTAAAAGGCAAAAATACGGCTGACCTTGCCCCTAATACAACCCGGTATTTGCCGTTCAGGACCTTATTCCAGATCTCTACCCGTTCATTGTTATTAAACTTGGAGTGATATACCCCGATGGCATCGCCAAAATAACGTTGAATGCGCTGCACAATCTGGGTGGTCAAAGCAATTTCCGGTAACAGGAACAAAACCTGTCCGCCTTCCGCTATAGCCTTTTCAATCAGCTTGATATAGATCTGCGTTTTACCCGATGCGGTGACCCCGTGCAACAATACCACGTCCTTCTCTTCAAACTGCATTTCAATTTCCGTTAAGGCCTTGTGCTGTGCCTCGCTCAACTGGAAGTTGAGGACGAAATCATCATCATGCGCTCTAAGCCTGCTAACCGGTCGCTTCTCTAGTCTAAATACCTCCTTATCCAGCAAGGTCTTGAAGGCGGCCTGTCCACAATCACTCTCTTCCAGCAGCTGCTGCCTCGAAACTAAATTCTGCTGCCTTGCCAGCTTTATATAAGTGATTAAGGCATTCAATTGCTTAGGCGCGCGCTCAAGGATCCCGAACAGCTGCTTTAAATTTTCTTCATCCTGATAAAAGGTGTTAAGCGAGACAAAAGATTTTAATAAAGGCTTATATTTCTCTATCACCTCCTCAGCGATGTATATCAGGCCTTTTTCCAGGAGTGAATTGATGATCGGATAAACTGTCTTCTGTCCCAACAAAGCAGAAACATCATCAATCGTTAACCGTTTCTGTTTGTTTAAAGCGGTAACCAGGGTACTTTCCTTATCCGTTAACACCTCTTCCGGCAACACCTCTTCGCGCAATACAATGATGGTTTCACTGGCCAGTTTGAGCCCGGTGGGTAAGGCGGCCGACATCACATCACCTTCATTACAGAGATAATAACCCGTCATCCATTCCCAAAGCTGCAACTGATTGCGGGTAATGATTGGATGTTCATCCACCACGTCAATGATATACTTTGCCTGGTAAAGTTCCGGCGCGGCATGGCCAATATTTTTAATCAATGCGGTATAAATCTTATTTTTACCAAATTGCACCACCACACGCTTTCCTACTTCTACCTGCTCGTTTAAATCAAACGGAACCCGGTAGGTGTAGTTTTTAGACAGTGATAAAGGCAAAATAACCTCCACAAAAAGCGTTTCGCGTTCCTTAAATTGCAGCAGCCCGGCTTCCATTGTTACTTGCGTTTTAATGCTGCTATAAATAACAACAGCCATCCCAGTATGAGACATAAACCGCCAACGGGAGTAATGGGACCAATAGCACTGACAAAACCAAGATTTAAGACCTCACGCGTGGCCAGCAGGTACAGTGATCCGGAAAAAAACACAATACCCAGCGTAAAGAAGATATACGACCAGTCGGTCAGCTTATCGTTACCGCTGGCGGCAAAGCGCGAAAGAAAAAGCAAAGCAAAAGTATGGTAAAACTGATACTCTACCCCTTTAGCCCAGATCTCAAGGGCTCCTGCACTTAGCACATTCTTTAAAGTATGTGCACCAAATGCACCAAACATTACGGCTATAGCACCTGATAATGATGCGGTTAAGAGAATACGTCTACTCATGATTGATCGGCTTTTTAAACCACAAAATTAACAAATTAAGGGCATTTCTGAGGTAATCACAACGATTAAATTAAATACTCAAACTATTCAGTTAAATTTGTAAGCAACAAATGAAATCATCATGATCTTATCCGCACCAAATGAAGCCTAGCAGATCATGGTCGTGTCATCAATTTAAAGCCAGCAAAGACTTGTGAAAAAGATTATAGTTAGTATTATCGTATTGCTTACCGCCATTGTTACGATGGCCTATTTATATTTTTCCAAACTAAATGCAGATCATAAAACTACGGATATAGGCCTCGAGGCCGCCACGGCCAGTTCGGCACTCATCTTCTCCTTTAAAAATGAGAAGGGAATTACGGATATCCTTAAAGAGCAGCCGCTGTTCAGCGAAATCCTTGGCAGCGAAAAATACCGGCAGCTGAGTTCCCTTAAAGACTACCTGCTTCGTTCGCCGGCAATAAGGCAGGCTATACAAAATCAGAACCTGCACATCGGCTTTGTTCCCGGAAAGCAACAGGAAATAGAACTGGTATGCTTTACGCAGCTTGGAAATAAAGCCGATGTGCAGCAACTGTCTCAGTCCCTGAAAGCCGGTGGCGCACAAGTTGAACGCTTAAAAGGTCTGACCAGATTAACCTTGGCCGACAGTACCGTATTTTACCTTGCCCTAAAGGAAAATCTAGTGATCATCTCCAGTTCAAGGCCACAGGTAGCGCTCATTTTAGCGAAAAACTTTAAAGACAGGGCTGATAAATTTATGGAGTACATCCAGCTTGGCGACAAATTCAATAAAAACAGTCTTGCTCGACTCTACATCAACTTCAATACCCTACCCGCACTGCTCAACAAAGTTATCGCAGCTGAATTAACCGGAGCATTATCCAGCTTAAACCATCAAAATTCCTTCGCGGCCCTCACTTACAATTACAGCAGCAATAAGGTATTGCTTACAGGAACAACAACAGCTGCCAGCCCAGAAAGCTATTACAACCTCTTCTCCGGGCTGCAGGCGCAAAAAATCAACATTCACACGATCTTACCTCAAAATACGGCATCGTATACCATCTTTGCGGTAGACCACTATCTGCCCTGGAGAAAAAAGCTGAACCAGTGGTTTGTTAACAGACATGAAGATCAGAAAATAGCACAGGTCATTTCAAATGTCAATGCCAAATATCACCTTAATCTTGATGATGCATTCCCAAAATACTTCAAAAATCAGCTGGTCAGTTTTCAACTGAACAGCACCGAAAAGATCGGGGCCATAAATTTGACGAATGGCGACAAGCTCACGCAACTTTTAATAGATCTCAGCAGCGATTATGATGACGAAATCAAAGTACTTAAAGAATCTGACCTTTTGTATGCTTATTTCGGACAGCCATTTGAAGGATTCAAAAGACCGTTCTATGTCATTCTTGATAATTACATGGTATTTGCGAATTACGCAGCCACTTTGCAGGCATTTTTAAACAGTTATAAGAACAATAAACTGTTGATCAATAAGGCCAATTATATCAATGCAGGCAATCAGCTTCCAGGCAATTCAAGCATTAGTTTTTACATTGATCGTACGAACGCTACAGAGATTTTCCGAAAAAATCTCTACCCTTCTTTTTACAAACATCTGCAATCAGAAAAAGGCCTTAAAGATTATGACTCCTTTACTTATCAGTTAAGTGGCGATAATGGCAAGTTCCAAACCAACATCTTAATCAATAAACAGGCCGGGGTTTTACAAAAAGATTCTTTAGCTTTATAGAATCCAAAATCATCCTATGGTTAAAAAGTACCTGATCCTGTCGTTTTTTCTCAGCTGCATACCCATCCTTTCAAAGGCACAACAATATGGACTGTTCAATACCGGAACTCTTTTTGACGGCTTTGAAAACCCTGCGCAGAAAACTTTCGTTCTGGATTCATCCCGTAAGTTCGCCTCCAACTTTTTTCTGCCCTATTTCGGACTGAATGCGGCCAACAAAGGAAGTTCTGACTTTATACGCAGGGTACTTAACGAAGGCAGGTATAATACAACTGGCCTTCCATTAAGAACGGGCACGATCAATACCGCGCAACAAAATGCCAATATTTACCTGCTGACACTACGGGTATTCAAGTCTTATAAATACCAGAAGGAGCTGGGTTTTTCCTGGCAACTGCGTAGCGATGGACATGTTGATTATACCAATGAAACACTTGCCATACTGGATTCTTACAGAAGATTCGACACCAATCCTTATGAAGATGTATTTAATGACGATGGTTATGGGCAGTCTTACCACCAGTTTAGTGTAACTTATCGGGAAAACTATAACAAAAGACTCGCTTTTGGAGTTAAATTGAGTCTCTTAAGCGGTATTACCTACAACCGCCTGAAGATCGCAGACTCTTATTTTCTGATGGACCAGGCAAATGACCTGATCAATGTAAGGGTTAACGGTATTTACAAAGCAAACTTCAATGAAACAGACGAACTGTCTACCAACAATCTTATACCTACCTTTAAGAATCCTGGCATGGCGTTTAGCTTCGGCACTAGTTATCGTTCAAAAAAAGGTGTATTCATTATGGCCAACATCAAGGACCTGGGCTTTATAAAATGGCGAAAGACAGGCTATATCAATAAGTTCAATACAACCATAAACATTCAGAATATCTCTCAAAAGAGTTCAGGTCAGGTGCAAAATGAAATTTCCAATATTGCCACTGATGAATCAGAGAACCAGAGTTTTTATTCCGCAACCAATGCAAAAGTGGATTTCATGCTTTCCAAAAGCTTCAGCATAAATATTCCCTTTTCCTACACGCCAAGTCTTGTCGTATCCAAAAACGTGTTCTATAAGGGGGGTGACGCCGCCTTCGTGAATAAATTCAAATACAATGGATTATCCCTGAGCATTATTCCCGGCTATAATTTTAACAATCTCTTCTTTGCAGGTATGCAGGGCATGTACCAAACGCCTAACTTCGAGGTATTCCTGGGTTCGGATAATCTTTTTAAGACTGTTTCGCAGGTTAACGGTGCGATTAAACAAGACAAGGGCATAGGGAGCGGCTACAATGCAGCTTCCTTTTATATGGGACTGGGGATAAAATTTGGAAATACGGTTGAACATCCCCAGAACAGCAGCAGCATGCCGGGTATAGGTGAGCAGGAAAGCAGCTTTTTCAAACGTCTTTTCGGCATCTTCTCTAAAAAGAAATAATCAGACCTTTTTCTTTGGTATGGTTAACACAAAGTCCTTCAGATAAAACGGCTCAAAATAAGCTACGTCCTCAAATTGGGCGGCAGTATAAGCTTGGTAGGCAAGGTGGCTCATGTTTGCAGCCGAGTTAAAGTTTAGTTCAGAGAAAACAGCGTTGTCCTGCGGCAGCACAGCAGCGCATTTCATCGCGCCGTCACCTATAAAGGTTACTTTCCCTGCAGCCAGTTCATTTACAAAGCTATTTTCGTCAACAATCTTGGCTTCAGTCGGCACAACATAATTTAGGTCCTCATCAAATACCGCTGTAAAAACCTCCATTCTCCGGGCGTCTATCATCGCGCATATCAAGCCCTTATGTTCATTCTGCTGCGCTAAAAACCCGGCAGCCATCATCTGTAGGGTATTAATGGCTATAAGCGGTTTATCCAGCGCAAAACACAATCCTTTGGCAGTTGAAACTCCGATACGCAGTCCGGTGTAAGAACCGGGGCCTTTACTCACCGCTACCGCATCCAGATCCGTAAACTGTAATCCCACTGCATCCATCACTTCCTTGATAAATAAGGTCAGGCTACCGGCGTGAATATTACTGGCCATCTGCTCCTTTAAAGCAATCGTCTTCCCATCTCTGGAGATCGCAGCGGAACAAACTTGTGTAGCGGTTTCAATCTGAAGTATCGTAGCCATGGTATCGAATTAATATAGAATATCAGGTAAAATTAAGGGACGGGATCATGACCATGAGCCCCCCAGGGATGGCAGCGGCCAATGCGTTTCAATGTGAGCCAGCCTCCTTTAAAAGGGCCGTGCTTTTTTATCGCCTCTATTCCATACTGCGAACAAGTAGGTGTAAACCTGCAGTTTGCACCCAGTAACGGAGATAAAAGCCATTGATAGAGCTTAATCAGCCCTAAAAACAGCCAGCCAAAGATCTGTTTAATTAGTCCCATCTGCTTTCTTTACTTCATCTGCTTCCATAAGGGAATGCAATTTTTTAAAAGCAGCTAGCAGCTTCTTCTCAAAAAAAGAAAAGTCATAAATCTTTTTGCCGACAAACTGGAGGGAAAGCAACAGCAGCTGTTCCGACTCAGGTAGCAAAGCGTAAAGCTCCTGCTCCTTTTGCAACCGGTAAGCCTCGCGACACCGGCGCTTGATCAGGTTCCTGTCTACCGCCCTTTTGTATCTTTTTTTAGCTACGTTAACGACCACCTGTACGGGGTACTGGTGGTTATCCGCAACAAATAAATAAGATACGCGGTACGGATATAACAAAAAAGAAGAACCGTTCTTAAACACCAGGTCTAATAATTTCCTGCTGCATAACCGTTCTTCTTTATTAAATGTGTTCATCTTTTTGATTGCAAATTTGCAGACATTCTGATCTGCCAACACTAAAGTGCTGCAATCAAAAATTATGCTTTGTGGCGGCCTTCGCTTGAAACCGTTAATCTTTTTCTTCCTTTTGCGCGACGTGAAGCTAATACTCTTCTACCGTTTGCTGTAGCCATTCTTTCGCGGAAGCC
>CAMLDJ010000207.1 GCA_946478755.1 uncultured Pedobacter sp.
GTCAAAGACCATACTAGAATTGCAAAGAAACTGAAAGCGCTGGCCGATGCCAAAAAAGTTGCACTGCCGACAACACTTCCTGCAGCTGATCAGCAGCATCTCGCTGAATTACAAAAGATGCCTGGAAAAGAATTCGACAAGCACTATATCGACATGATGGTAAAAGAGCATGTTAAAGCCCTTGACATTTTTAAATCCGGAAGCACACTGGGAGATCATCCGCTGCAAAACTTTGCTGCCAGAACATTACGTGTTCTTGAAGAACATTTCAAAGCAGCCAAAGATCTGGACAATTACTTAAATTAGGTTAAAACTTTCTTCAGGTCATTTTTAAATGTACCGATGTCTTTCCAAAGATCCCCCTTTTCCTGAATCCGATCCAACATATTAAAGATGTTGAAGTCTTGAATTGCCAATCCTTCTTTGATTTCCTCCCATTGCAGAGGTGTGGAAACTGTAGCTCCTGGCTTTGGCCTTGCAGAATAAGGTGCCGCAATGGTCTGCCCGCGTCTGTTTTGCAGAAAATCAAGGTAGATACGATTCTTCCGTTTGGCAGGACTACGTTCCAGGCTGGTTGTATCCGGATGTTTTTCAAAAATAAGCTGTCCGAGATAATGAATGAATTCCTTTGTAAGGTCGTAATCATAGTTTCCGGCAAGGGGAACGAATATATGCAGCCCCTTTGAGCCAGAAGTTTTGATGAACGAATGGATCTTCCGCTCATCGAGTAACATTTTGGCGGTTATAGCAACCGCAATTACTTCATTGAAATCAATATCATGAGGATCAAGATCGAGTACCGCAAACAATGGATTTTCAGGTTTTTTATATTTACTTAACCATGGGTTGATCTCAATGCAGCCAAGATTGACCATCCACAACAAGCTAGCCTCATCGTTGCATACCAGGTAATCAATGTCCTTATCGTTACTTTCGGAATATAAGGGTGCATATTTAATCCATGCGGGGATCTTCTCCGTATCCAGGTCCTTTTGAAAAAAGCCAGGTTGTGAAATTCCATTAGGGTGTCTGTTAAGCGAGAGGGGCTTGTCTTTTAAATGAGGCAATATATAAGGGGCAACTTGTCTATAATACTCAATCAATTGCCCCTTAGTGATCTTTTCTTTGGGCCAGTATAACTTATTCAGGTTAGTAAGCTTCACCTTTTTCCGGCCATACTGTTCCTCTTTTTCATTTACCATATCTTATTGGTTAATTGATGTTTTCTCAGGCTCTTTTATTTAAGCTTTCCATTAGTTGTCCGTACAGATCATCGCTCTCAGCTTTTTTAGGTTTGATTTTTTTAACTGTGGCACGCTTTCCTTTCGCTTTGGCCTTAATGATCTTGAGCAATTCACTGGAATAGTCATTTTTAAAGGCCTGAATGTCAAAGCTGGTGGTATATTGTTTAATCAAGGCAAGCCCTACGTCCAATTCCTTCGGATTAATGGTCACCTGTTCCTTTAGCTGAACTTCTTTTGTATCCCGGATCTCCTCCTGAAACCGGATTTTGGTGATCACTATGACCCCGTTAAGCGGGTGGATAACACAAAGGTTCTCTGTAGTTCTGAGGACGAAGCGTGCAACGCCTGCCATTTTCGATTTCATCAGGGCTTTAAGCAGTAAGACATAAGCTTTCTTTCCCTGGGTTTCGGGCTGGGTATAGTAAGAGGTCTCATAATATACCGGGTTAATTTCCGATATATTTACAAAGTTTTCAATCTCAATTACTTTTGTTTTTTCGGGCCTTACTTCTTCAAAGTCATGTTCATCCAGAACAATATACTGTTCGTTCAACAAATATCCCTTAACAATATGGTTATAAGGAACCTCCTTGTTGGTTTTTTCGTTTACTCTTTTAAATTTAATATTGGAATGGTCCCTCTCATCCAGCATATCCAGATTCAGGCTGCTGCTTTGCACGCCAGAGAATAGTTTCACAGGAATATTAACCAGGCCAAATCCAATTGAGCCCTTCCATATTGATCTCATTTTTATAAAATTAAGTTCCGATAAGCACAAAAGGCCATTTCAGATAGAAACAGCCAGATTGCTAAAAGGTTCAAAAAAAATATTTATGCTTTGCTGTAGCAAACAGGACGTTTGGTACGTCTATATAACAAATTACCCTACAATACGCCTATGTTAGAAGAATTACAGCGGGAAATTCTAAAGGTTCCCGAAAGCCCGGATATGGATGCCGAGTTAGTTTCAGCGCTAACAAGACTTTGTTTCCAGAAAGAGAGCCTGGTGGCATCTGATCTGCTTTTTGTTTTTGGCTCAAATGTTCAGCACAGAGAAATTGCTGATATAATTGGTTATATGTTGAATAAAGAGTTGGTAAACCAGGTTTTGATCACAGGTGGCATTGCAAATTACAGTGGGTCCTTTTATAAAGATGAAGCAGAATCCGAACAGATCAAATCTTATATCCCTCTTGAAAAATATGCGGATAAAAAGATCTATACCGAACACAAGTCAAAGAATATTATAGAGAATATTATTGAAGCACAGAAGGTGATCTCTTTTGAAAACATCCGAAGAATGACCTTCCTCGCACACTCTTACGCCACTACAAGAGCAGCTTTGTCTTTACAAAGGTTTTTACCTTCCATAGCGCTCCACTGCATTCCCTTACCGCTACCGTCTAATTTTTCAAGATATCCGATCAGCAGGCACATGTGGTCTAAAACCGAATACGGTCGGAGTCTGATATGGGGTGAGTATTTAAGGCTTCAGACTTATGGAGACCGCGGTGATTTTCCTATTGAAGAAATCCGCGATTCACTGGACCATATTAAAAACCTTTCCCAGCAAAAATCTCTATATGTAGCATAACTGCATAGCGGTTATGCTACATGGTTTTATATTTAATCAGGTGTGCCGGAAATTTTATTATCCTTTATCGTTATAGATCTACTGTTCCCTTCGGCAAGAACGAATTTTTTAGCTGAGACGGTTCCTGTTACACCGCTGATAACAGCATTCTGAACATTCTCTAACCTGATGATCGCTTCTGCTCCTGTACTTTCAGGAAGTTTCCAGTCTGATACTTCCAGGTCAGTGCCATCCTCGCAAACCAGTGCGGGTCTAAGATCGTTGCCAGCTAAATTAAATTTGACATTCCTAAGCTTCAGGTTTTTTACGTGTCTTGCCCAAATGCCATAAGCAGGTACCCTTGGGCCAAAAGTTTTTACTTCTGGATACTGATCAATGGCTTCAGGTACCGCCTGACGGGCATGCTCTGCCAAGCCGCCACCGGCAAGGCTGATCTCAATGTTTTCAAGGGTCAGACCGCTGATGTAATGTCCCGGAACACCGGTGATCAGAATACCTGAAGGAGGCATCAACTGGGCATTTGCGGAAGCGTTGGCTTTCACATTTTTAATGATCACGTTTTCAAATGTTCCTGTTGGCTGCTGGGTGTCGCTTGTTTTGCGGAACACACTCAGACGGGAACCCAAACGGAATAGCATAGGTGTTCTTACATCTTCCATGCTAATATCAGAAATTACGATATTTCGAAGATTTGCCCCATCAACCGTGAGCAATTTTATCCCACCATTTTTGGTTTCATAAATATGACAATCAGAAATTTTTATGTTCTCGAATGCAGCCATAGACTCTGTACCCATTTTAATACCAGCCTGATTGCTTTTAAGACGCAGCCCGCTTACTACTATATTTTTACAGGCCATTTTACTGGATGTAGTCTTGAATACCAGTGCATCATCCCCACTAACCACATCACAATCTTTGATTACCACATCTTGACATCCGTCAATGCCAATTCCATCATTATGGGCTACGCCAACACTCTGGATCTTCACATTCTCGATGTGCAGGTTTTTACTTTGAAAATAATGAGAGGTCCAGGCACCAGCATATTTTAAGGTTATCCCTTTTACGGTTATCCCATCACAACGAACAATGCGGACCAAAAAAGGGCGCATGCCCCAGCGCTGTCCTTCGGACCGGGTATCTGTAAGGATGTGTTTGGCTTTTATGGCCGACCCCTGTCCGTCTATCGTGCCTTCGCCTTCCAGGCCAATGTGCTTCGCATCGACTGCCACTAAAAGTGCCCAGCCTACATCAATACCCAGTCCCTCCGTAAAAGGATCAAGGTTTTTATAATCTTTCAGATCTGTACTACCCAATAGAACAGCATTTTTTTCAAAATGAATGGTAATGTTGTCTTTAAGTACAATGGTGCCTGACAGGAATTTACCCTCGGGGAAGATCACTTTTCCCCCGCCCGACTGGTAACAGGCATCAATCGTTTTTTGTATAGCTGCTGTGTTCAGTGTGGTACCATCTCCGATAGCACCGTATTTCAGAATGTTAAAATCAGCAGCTTTTACAGAATTCGTAAAAGCTGCAATTATTAATAGACTAACCATTATCTTTTTCATATCTTTTTTATTATCTAGTCAATCCCCAGTAGTTTTTACCATCCGAATTTACGGCTTCAAGCGCAAAGACCGGAGGTTTTTGCCCGCTGTAAAGAATCACTTCTTCCCCTGCTTTCAAATCAATGCTAACTATGCCATTCGCCTGTAAGGAAATTTTAAACTGACGCCTTCCCGAAGCTTTAACCATACCTTTTAAGTTTGTTTTAATCAGGCAGGGAGAACCAGCAAGGCTTTTGACTTTTACAAACTGAGTAGCTCCATTTTTTCTGCTTCCACTAACCAGAAAAGCACCTTTGGCACTGAGATTATCAAAGGTGGCGTCCTTCCAACTATCTGGCACAGCTGGAAATACCCTTATTATGCCGTTCCAGCTTTGCAACAACATTTCGTTCATGGTAGTTACTGCGGAAAGCGGTGTTTCTATAACAGGGCCGGCCTCTAAATACATGGTATTGGGTTTAATGCTGAATCTGCCTTTCATCATTTCATTCAGCAGCTGATGGGTTTTATTGCCGTTGCCCATCATCGCATAAATGGAACCAGATCCTGTATAAGAATAACCCCTCCAGGCCGAAGCATTATTTTCCCATTGACTTAATGACCTGCTGATCAGATCGCGGTTCTGAGGCTGGTCCCAGTTTACCTCATAAATCGGGTAGACCTGTAAAAGATGTGAATAATGGCGGTGAGAAATTGAAAAATCGGCATCCCTACCTATACGGTAACCAAGTTTATCTTGTGGGTATGGCGTTAAGTTGTTTACAGCATCCTGCCATTTGGTAGCAAGCGGATCTTTTAAGCCCAATACTTGATTGATGTACAACAAAGTATTTAAACCCCACCTACATACAGAAAGATCGTAGTTGGCATCACGAGTAATTCCTTTGGGATATTCAGGCGAATAGGTATAAGGAAGGTGATATTTTCCATCGCTCTCTTTATCCATAATATTCAGATAGTAATTGATGGCTTTGGTTAACACCGGATACAGGTTCTTAATGATCTGTTTATCCATCGTATGTTCATAAGCCTGGTAGTACATATGCAAAAGCCAGGTCAGGTTGCCCAACTCCATTGATGCCGCGCTGGCACTGGTATTGTCATTTCCTTTTAAAACCTTAATGCCGGATGTCATGGTGTAAGGCCCTGATCTGCCCAATGCTGCAGAATTGTGCTGATAAGGTTGCGGTGCATTTTTAGCCAGGTTCCCGATGTTGTCGTTAATCATTTTCATCAGCGGGGCCACCAGTTCAACATGGTTTGAACTGAAGAAAGGATAATAAGTAAGCTGGATATTTAAGTTCCACCAGTACTTTGGCCATGGCGAAGCTTTGTACCATGGCCCCATTAAATCGATCGGGTAAGCACCAATACGGGTTGCAGAAGCCATCTTATATTGCTGTATCCACCAGAAACTTTCCAGCCGTGCATCTGGTATAGAAATAAAGCTCTTCTGGTAAAATTTAAGCCAATGTGCACGGTGTGCAGTTGTAATTTCACGAACAGATGCCGCAGATAGACTTGTCAGCAGTTCGCCTGCCCGTTCTTTGGAATCATCATGGGGATAAGCATTGGCAACAGTAACGAGCAATGAATTTGTATTCCCTGCTTTGATTTCTTTCCAGGCTGTGGTATAACCACCACCTATCCTTAATGGCTGATGGTTAAAGCTGATGCCGTTTTCTTTAACCATTACCGCGGCAGGATTTGGCGGATATTTGGATACGCTGTCGCGTCCTAAAGAGAGGTAGGGACTTAAAGCTGGCTCCGGCTTCCATTGCCAGTTTATCAGTTTTTCGCCTTGCAGGGTCTGCGTATTTAAAATGATCACATCCTTTGTTGCCGCAATCAGTCCGCTAAAATGAATTACCCCCTTATCAGTGGTAATTGTACCGCTCAGTTCGGCCTTAAGCAGATCCAAACGTAATTTAATGCTTTTTATGGTTCCGCTTACTTCCATCAAAAACCTACCTATAGGTAATCTTGCCCGGCCAATAGAGGGGTTGATGCCTTCGACATGATCAACCACGTCGGTTCTGCCCAGATCAAACCTCAAAGCATTGGCATTTTCCCGGTATACCATTACCCCCAGTAATCCATTGCCTAAAAACGCACCTTCTTCCCACTTTGTGGATAAGGAATCAAAAAGGAGGTCGTTCCGTGACATAAAGTCTTCCCAGTTGATGTTGTTCCTGACCTGGGCAATACCCTGGTTAAAGAAACCGGCAAACAGCAGCAGCGCGATAATAATTCTTTTGTTCATATTTATTTTTCTGCAATGAGTTCAAATACCGAACTGGTTAAAGGCGCTATTTTACCGGCCGAAAGGTTTAGCCCAACTTTCATCAGGTAATCGCCACTGTAAATCTTGCCATCGTCAGGCTGTGTGGACTTGGTATCCGGCAGCAAGTTAATTTCGTTGATCCGATATCGTTTTACCGGATCCAAGCCCTGTAAGAGCACCTTACCCATATATTCTTTGCGTCTGAAATTGAGCAGGTAATTGAAGAGTACAGCTCTTTCTTTATTTGGAGTCGTATACATCAAGACAGCCCTGTTTTCTTCATATGGGGAAACCAAACGGTACAGATCGCCAAACCAGATCACATCACTGATGCCTTTATAAGTTTTTACGGCCTGGTTGCTGAATTTAATTTCCTGTGCACTTAGGTTTTTGACCCTGATATCGAAACCCATTTTGCCCATCATGGCCACGTCTGTACGGAACTTTAAGGATTGCTTACCCATGGAGGTGACATGACTTGATACCGTTAGCGCCGGGAAAAAATTAAGATATCCCCACTGTATGAATACGCGTTCCAATCCATCAGTATTGTCACTTGGCCAAAACTCTGTAAAGTATTTTAAGCCTCCATAGTCAACCCTCCCGCCGCCTCCTGCACAAAGCATGATTGGCAAATGCGGATGTTTTTGCCTCAAACGTTTCATGATATCCAACAAAGCCCTGTTGTAATCAATAAACAGATTTCCCTGGTTTTCTTTCAAAGTTGGTGAATAGGTGTTGGTGAGCATGCGGTTGCAATCCCATTTGATAAAGGCAATGCCAGGATTTTTGGTAACCAGCTCGTTCACCATATTGTATATAAAATCCTGGACTTTAGGATTGATCAGATCAAGTACCAACTGGTTACGCGAATAAGCTTCTTCCCTATTCGGTAGCTTCAGTATCCAGTCAGGATGTTTTTCATACAGTTCACTTTTTGGGCTCACCATCTCAGGTTCCAGCCATATTCCAAACTGCAGGTTCTTTTTTCTGGCCTCGCTAACCAAGTAGCCTATGCCATCCGGCAGCTTTTTCTTATCTACCTGCCAGTCGCCCAATGCCGTTTTATCCGCATTTCGCGGATATTTGTTACCAAACCATCCGTCGTCCAGCAAAAAAAGGTCGACCCCTAACTGATTGGCTCCGTCAAACAGCTCAACCAGCATATCCTGGTTGAAATCCATATGCGTGGCTTCCCAATTGTTTAAAAGCGTAAGCCTGGGTTTATTGCCATCGAGCACACCATAATTTATGGCCCAGCGGTGCAGATTTCTGCTGGCTTCGCCTTTGCCATTTTTAGTATAGGTAAATATGAATGCCGGTGTTTCGAAAGTTTTACCGGGCTGCAGCTTGTATTCAGAAGCATAGGGGTTCATCCCTGTGATCATCCTTAGCGAATTTTGCTGATCAATTTCAAAAGTGCATTGAAAATTGCCTGACCAGGCCAGCGTACCGGCAATTAATTCCCCGGTGTTTTCATCAGATGGCTTATTTAACGAAAGAAAGAAACAAGGTGAGCGGTACATTTGGGCTCTGGTTCCTAGCTTGCTGTCGAGTATTTTTATACCAGTGGTAAGTTGGCTTTCCTTCATTCGCATTTCGGTCATGTAATCGCCATCAAACTGGCTGAGCCAATATTTCGAAGCATCAAAATGCAGCATGGAGGAAGCATAATTGGTTAGCGTAACCGACTTTTTTTCGTGGTGTTTTATTTCTGTCCATTCTTTAATGATGTCTTCATTGTAATAGGCACTGAAGTGGAGCACCACTTCTACAGGATATTGCGGGTCTTTCAAGGTTATGGAAGTGGTAGTCACATTATTGTCTTCCTTGCTAACCTGTTGTCCGGAGAACTTCAAATCCAACGAAGGATTGCCATCGCTATGCACCATACGGATAGCGGGCTCAAACAGATCAGTCATACCTGCACCTATATAGGCTTCCCTGCGTGTAGATTGCAGCAGATGCTGATCGGCACTGGCTAACCTTTGTCCCAGGTAGCTTTGATATAATTTCTGCGCCCCTGATACCGTAAAAATAAGGGTGGTATTTTTAGTTTCAACAACAATCTGCTTATTTTGCTGTGCGCTGACCACCTGACCAGATACAAGAAAAAGAAGAAAACAGGCAATATATTTAGTCATGGTTAATTTGTGTTTAAAGTTTGATCAATTGGGTAGTACCGTCTTTTATATAGTATTTAGCGACTTTGCCTCCTTTTTTAATGGTGACCAGCAATTTATCCTTGCCATTGCGTGCCACTTCGAGATCAAATACATTTCCAAATGAATGAATGTTGCGCAAAGCCATCGTGTTCCAGTCTTTAGGCAATCTCGGTGTACAGTCGAAACTATGGAAACCAACCGGCCGCATGCCAAACAGTCCTTCGGTAAAGATCCTGCAATACAAACCACTTTCTGCTGATAAATGGCGTTGGTTACCTTCGGGATAAGCTTCGACAGGATAAGGAACATGATCACCCAGTAATCTGCGACGAGAATAGTACCTGATAAAATCCATGGCTTTTTCCGTTTCGCCAGCCTGTAATACACCCCTAAGGGCGTATAATGTTGATCTGTCCCAGAATGTTACCTTCCCTGCCTGAGTAGCGAGCCCATCTGCAGTCCACAATCTTGGCGAGAACAGTGCATCAATTGTTCCCTGCTTTCTGTCAAAAATACCCATGGTTAAAGGCAGGCAGATCCAGGCCCTTAATACATCATTTCCTTCATAATATTTGTAGGTTTCAAAGCCTTCGACATTGCCGCCAAAATATTTTTCTATGTTCACCCGCAAAGCCTCGGCTTGTTCACGGTAAGAATGGGTCTGACTTGAGATCGGAAGAGCACACGTCTGAACTCCAGTCACGGAAGCTAATCTC
>CAMLDJ010000208.1 GCA_946478755.1 uncultured Pedobacter sp.
TATTATGCCGAGCAGGTGCAGGACAAAGCCCTCATTAAAGGGGAATTTACCAAAAACGACCTGAAGGTCTCGCTCAAGGCATGGGTGTCGGCAACAGCCAATGCGGTTGTTGCAGAATTTAGCGCAAACAAAGCTTGCACCATCAATGCCAGGCTGAAAGCTACAAAAGGGAATACCGCTGTGAATACGGAAGGGAAAGCAGGCGACGTGAATTGGGTTACACGCTCATTTGAAAACACCCCACTACTGGAATGGTCATGTCATGTGGCTATGGCCTTAAAAGTATTGGGCGCCAAGGCGGAGAAGGATGGAACGATACAATTAAAGCCGAATCAGAAAGTAACGTTGACCGTTATCATGTATACCAATCAGGACAGCAACAATTGGAAACAAAAGACCATAGAGGAGGCACAGCAAACCACTGAAAAGAGCCTTGCATTGCTCAAAGAAAAGCACGAGGCCTGGTGGAAAGACTTTTGGGGCCATTCAAATGTACGTATCGGCGATCCTTTTATCGAAAAATATTATTACGCCTCCCAATATCTCTTCGGGGCAACTTCACGTGGCAATAAGTTTGCACCCGGCATCTGGGGCCCTTTTGTAACCCGGGATTCTTCTGCCTGGGGTGGCGATTACCATTTAAATTACAACTACCAGGCGCCTTACTGGGCCGCCTATTCTTCCAACCATATTCGGCAGACCGATAACTTCGACCAGCCCCTGCTTGATTATATGGAAAAGGGAAAGCAGCATGCCAAAGCACTCCTGGGCATTAAAGGTATCTATTATCCGGTAGGTATAGGCCCAAAAGGGCTTGTGACTACACGTTGGCCGCTTACAGCTGATGAAATGGAAAAGCGATATGCCAGCCGCGAAAACACCATCGATGGTGGTTATAAATTCCTGGGGCAAAAAATTAATGCCGTTTTCAGTGTAGGCAATATGCTAATGCGCTTTTACAGTACCTACGACGCTGCTTACGCCCGTAAAGTATACCCTTATATTTTGGAATGCGCCAACTTCTGGGAAGATTACCTGAAATTCGAAAACGGCCGTTATGTGATCTATATGGACCATTACGGAGAAGTGATGCCTAACCTCCGCAACAAAGGACAGTGGCGCAATATGCTGGGAGATTTTAATTCTACGCTTTCTGTGGGTCTTGTAAAAATGTTATTTAAAGGGATCATTGATATCAGTACCTTTCTGAACGTTGATGCAGCAAGGCTCGCAAAATGGCAGCACATTGTTAAGCATATGAGTGATTTTACCGTGGCTGAAGTAGATGGAAAGCTGAGTTTGAAAGAGGTAGAGAAAAGCCCGTCACCACGGCACAGCCAGATCAATGGCTTGGCCAGGGTTTCCATTCATGGCCTTATCCTTCCTGGTGGGGTTTGTGGTCCTAAAACGGATTCTGCCTTTAACCAGATCCTATTAAGTGATGTAACTCGCTGGAAAGAAAAAATGAAAGCACCAGGCGAATGGGCCAATACCCTGGGCAATGGTATTGAGACCTGTTTTCCTGCTGCGGTACGGGTCGGTTATCATTCAGATGAAATTTTAAAGCAGCTAAAGGACCGGATCACTGCTCAATCCTTACCCAATCTTTGGATTACCGCTGAAGGCGGTGGTACAGAAACACTGGCAGCCGTTCCACTGACCGTAAATGAAATGATGATGCAAAGTTATGAGCAGGTGATCCGGATATTTCCAAACTGGAATAAGGCTAAGGATGCAAGTTTTGACCAATTGAGGGCTTATGGTGCGTTTTTGGTCAGTAGCGATTTAAAAACCGGTGAAATCCGTTACGTAAAGCTGTTAAGTGAAGCCGGTCGAACCTGCAAAATGGATAATCCATGGCCTGGAAAAGAGGCCCGGCTAATAAGAAACGGTCAAAAAGCAGAAATACTGGCTGGTAAAGCTTTTGCTTTTGATACTAAAGCAGGGGAAAAACTGGAGCTGAAACCGGAATAACTTTGTCTCGTAAAAAAAAACTATAGCAATAGGTATAATCAATTCAGTTTGCACTGAGGTTTAGGACAAACAGGTCCCAAACACGTAGCTCATAGGTGCCTGCAAGGTATATGGAAGGTGTAAATACCTTTGAGGTAGGTTACAGGTACCTGGGAAGTACCTTGCAATTATAAAGCGTGGTGCAGGTGCTACTAGAGGTTTGACCGGGTAATATAACTTAATAAATAGCCAAACACAGATATTTAATCGCAAAATAAAGCCCTTACATTAACCCACCAAATATAAATTATAGTTAAGGACATGAGTACAACGTTAAGTTTTTTTAAACCGGTTTATTTGCCGCTGTATTTTTTTTGTATGGCTATGCTGCCAGATATGGCCATTGCACAGCGGATGGACAATGCTGCAAAAAGCGAATGGGTATACCCTGGTACAGATGGAAAGTTAAACTATAAGAAGCTTGCCGGGGGCGACAGGATCATGGATTACTCTCATGCAGGATATATGGGAGGCGGTGTGAAAATACCAAGTCCGGAAGTAAAGATCACGGTTGGTCCCTCCGAAGGTGACCATACCAAAATCATTCAGCAGGCAATAGACAAAGTAGCCAAAATGAAACTGGTTGATGGGTTTAGAGGTGCTGTGCTGTTAAAACCCGGCATTTACAGCTGCGAGGCGCCCATCATGATCAATGCCAGCGGTGTGGTATTACGTGGCAGTGGCTCAGGGAAAGACGGTACAGTCATCAACATGACAGGTAAAGCCCATCAGTGTATCATTGTAAAAGGCAATGTCGTTTCAAAGACCATCGGTAACCGGGTCTCTTTTTTAGATGCTTATGTTCCGTCCGGTACTTATTCCTTTAACCTGTTGGATGTTTCGGCATTCCAGGCAGGCGATACCATCCGCATCAGCAGACCGGTTACGGAGAAATGGGTTAAGTTTATGGGCATGGATACGCTGGTTCGAGACGGCAAAAAGCAAACCTGGATTACAGGCGAGATCACGACCGACAGAGTGATCAGGAAAATAGAGGGTAAAAAGGTCACTGTCGATATTCCACTAACGGATAGCTACAATTCAAAATATCTTGGTAGGCCCGGGACAACGGTGACAAAGATCTCTTCAAGTGGAGAATTGTCGCAGGTTGGAATTGAAAACCTGCGCATGGTATCGCCGGATCAGACCGGTACCATTAATGAATCTCATCATAAGGCATTTTCCATGAGTGGGATTGTCGATGGCTGGGCCAGAAATATCGTTGTTTTCAACACCGTGAATAGTGTGAGCGTTACAGGAAAACGCATCACTGTAGATAACCTAAGCATCATGCATAGCCTGGCAACAGTTGGTGCGGCCAAGCCGGCAGACATCAACGGCAGCGGGCAGCAGTTGCTTTTTAATCGTTGTACCATTAGGGGTGACAACATGTTCTTTTTTGGCACGGGAGCTAAGGTAACCGGACCGGTAGTGCTTTTAAATTGTATTTTTAAAGGGAATGGTTGGATACAGCCACACCAAAGATGGGCTACCGGCTTACTTATTGATGGATGTCAGGTTCCAGACGGAGGGATCGACTTTATGAACCGTGGGTCAATGGGCTCGGGACATGGCTGGGCTATCGGCTGGGCAGTAGCATGGAATTCAAAAGCAAAATCGTTTCTCAATCAGCGGCCTCCGGGATCTGCAAACTGGGTAATTGGCGGCCAGGGCGAAAAGCAGAGAAAATCACAACCTTTTAATAAGGATCCTTTTGTAACCGAAGGAATTTACGATGCTTACGGAACTCCTGTTACACCCGGCAGCTTATACCTTGCACAACTTGCCGAAAGACTAGGAGCAGCTGCCGTTGCCAATATCGGCTATTAAAACCATTATGGGCAAACGCCCGAACAACGATAAACTGAGCTTGCGAACTCTTGAATTCAAATAAAAAATACTCAGAACTGCGTCGAACAACTTACAATATTCTTATCATAATGAAGCTAAAACAGATACAACCAATCTCTAAAACGATCCTCGCCTTTCTTTTGATGGTTACTTTTATGGCCGCTGCCAGTGCCCAGACAATGGACGAGATGTGGGACAGCAGGTCGTCCGGTAAGGAGCATCCAAATATTCAATGGTTTAAAGACGCAAAATTTGGCATGTTCATCCATTGGGGCTTGTATTCAAAACTCGCCGGAGAATGGAAAGGGAAACGTTATTATGGCAGCGGAGAATGGATCATGAACCAGGCCAGGATACCTGTCGCTGAATATAAAAAGGTTGCTCAAACCTTTAATCCAGTCAAATTTAATGCTGATGAATGGGCACAGCTGGCTCAGGATGCCGGTATAAAATACATGGTGATTACGGCAAAACACCATGAAGGTTTTGCCATGTACGATTCCAAAGTAAGCGATTTTGACATTATAGATGCAACGCCTTATAAAAAAGATCCCATGAAAGCACTTGCTGCGGCAACTGCAAAACGCGGAATCCAGTTCGGGTTTTATTACTCACAGTTCCAGGATTGGTATGAGCCAAATGGTGGAAAGAACAGCTGGGATTTTGATGAACAGAAGAAAGATTACCAGAAGTATTATAAAGAAAAAGCCATTCCACAATTAAAAGAACTCTTGACCAATTATGGTCCTCTGGGTATCGTGTGGTTTGATACCCCAGGTGGAATGACAAAAGAGCAAACACAAGTATTTGTCAATGATTTAAGGGTCTTACAGCCAAAAAGCCTCTTTAGTAGCCGGGTGGGGCATGGGCTGGGCGATTACAGGGATTTTGGAGATTCGGAAGTACCTGTTACACCCATCAAAAGCCCATGGGAATCCATCTATACCCATAACGATTCATGGGGTTATATCAAACACGACATGAATTTCAAAACTCCGGCAGAAATTATCAGATTGCTTGCCAATGTAGCTTCAAAAGGGGGAAACCTGATGCTGAATGTAGGACCCGATGGCGAAGGCAGTATCCCTGAATTTTCGTTGAGGTTCTTACGTGAAACCGGTAAGTGGTTGAAGCAGAATGGCGAAAGCATTTATGGCTCTACCTATGGCTTAGTTCCTGCACAGCCATGGGGAGTAAGTACGTCCAAGCCAGGCAAACAGTATCTGCATGTCATCAGCAGACCCTCAAGAGGCAAATTACTTGTTCCGGACTTTAAAGGTAAGGTAAGCAAAGTTTTCAGTCTGATTGGCCGAAAGCCCCTGAACTTTAAGCAGGCAGCCGGAGATATTTGGATAGACCTGCCGGACTTCGATGAAAATGCAGCCAATACCGTGCTGGTCATGGAGTATTCAGGTAAGGTTGCCGATTATGATCTGGCAGTACCGGTTACGGTTTCTAACCAGTTTGCTGAAAATAGGGTTGAAGCAACCTTTGCAAAACTGAAGGGTAATGCCAAAATCAACAGTTTAACTTATAGCCACTATTATGGCGACTGGAAACATACTGTTTGTGTTACTGATCTCAAGAATAAAAATGATGAGGCCGGTTTCAAGATTCGCGTTACAGAGCCAGGGGTATATAAAATTGCATTGGAATATTCCTGTGGTCCAGAGGGCGCGAAACAAGAGGGAAAAATGGAGGTAAATGGCCAGGAATTTCTATTCCGGACACTCCGTACTTCTGAGTTTGATAAAAAAGCACCGCTGCCTTTTATCAAACATGTTATTGCAACCACTACTTTTAGTAATGCCGGATCGTATAGCGTTACTATTCAACCACTGCAAAATGGAGTCGAGCTATTTAAATTAAAAGCGGTTATCATGGAGCCGGTGAAATAAAAAGCAATTTAATGCGGATAAACTAGCTTTATTTAAGAATTTCCCCCCATTCCTTTAAGATTTTAACCCCTTTTCTGTTTAGTTCCAGCCTAATTTAGCCTTACCAAATATAAGTTAAAGAGACGAACCAAACGTCTTTAACCTGTAAAGCTAAACGAGCCATGAAGGAAATTTGTGTAAGTCAGCCGAAGGTTATGTTATGGTTCCGATCAACAATCAAAATCACACCTAACCAAATAAATTGATTATGAAAGCACAATTACTTAAAGTATCAATGGAGCCGGCACAATCCTTTAGTGTAAGGCAGGATCTGGAGCCTTCTATTAATAACAAATGGCACTACCATCAGGAAATTGAGTTGATCTATTTTAACAAAGGCGATGGTACACAATTTATCGGCGATAGCATTAAACGATTTAAATCAGGAGACATTGTTTTACTTGGTGCTAACCTGCCACATTACTGGCGGTTTGATGACGCCTATTTTACAACTGACACCAAGCCTGCAGCCGCCGATGTAAGGGTTGCCCATTTTAGCGAAAATCTTTTTGGCGATTGCTTTTTAAACCTTCCCGAAAATAAACTGCTGAAGGATGTATTGGAAAAAGCAAAAAGAGGGGTAAAGGTAACCGGTAAAAACAAGGCTGTCCTGGCCGAATTAATCACGAGAATGTTAAAGGCCGAAGGAACAGAAAGGATTATCATCCTGATGCAGGCCCTGGTAGAGATTGGCAAGTCGAGCCAGTTGGAAGTGCTTTCCTCTGTAGGTTTCCATTATGATTTGGAGATGATCGAGAAAGACAGGATCAATGATATTTATGATTATACCTATGCGAATTTCAAAAATAAAATCTATCTGGAAGAGATTGCAGAAGTGGCCAGGATCAGTCCCAATTCTTTCTGCCGTTATTTCAAATCGCGTACCCGTAAAACCTATTCCCAGTTTTTAATTGAAGTTAAGGTAGGGCAGGCTTGTAAGTTGCTCATAGAGCATAGCTTAAACCTGAAACAGGTATGTTACAATAGCGGGTTTAACAATTTTGCCAGTTTCCATAAGTGTTTTAAAAAGATCACCGGCAAGAGTCCATTATGCTACCAGAAAGAATTCGTTAGCGCCTGCGCCTAAAGATTATACCCTTTTTGAGGCAACTGACGCAGATCGGCCTGGCCTTTTTATGCCAAAATAGTTGATCAATAAGCTAAAAGTGCGAATCAATAATCGCACGCAAATGATCAATTTAGCAATGGTCAGGATCCTGTGCCAACCAAACATATTTTATCCACATTATAAGAGCGTGAAGAGAGTTAAGCTGGTATTTTTTTTAGGATTGCTCATTTGCAGTCAGTTCATTTTTGCGCAGAAGAAGCAAAGATTAGTTCACAATTGGGAATATTTAAAGGGAGATCTGGGAGGCGTCTGGGAAGCTGTAAGGCCTGTTAAAGAAGGCAATCCTGAAAGCGTTCCATTGTGGCAGAAAGTAAATCTTCCACATTGTTTCAATGCCCTGGATGCCGTTGATCCGGATGTCAATTATTACCAGGGCCCAGGCTGGTACCGTACCTTGCTGACGGTAGATAATCCGTATACCGATGGCCGCATACTGCTGCATTTTGAGGGAGCCGGCCAAAAAACCCAGGTTTATATTTATGATCAAAAGGTTGCCGAACATGTTGGCGGCTATGATGAATGGACTGCAGATATCACGGATGCAGTAAATACATTTAAAAAAAACGCTGTTTTTCAAAAGCAGTTTAACGGTAAAATACCACTGTCCATCAGGTGCGACAATTCACGCGACCTGGAGATGATTCCATCAGACCTGTCTGATTTTAATGTGTATGGCGGATTGTACCGCTATCTGAACCTGGTTTATACGCCAAAAGTTTCAATAGATAAGATCTTTGCGGCTGCCAGTGTAGATGCAAAGGGTGCTTTAGGAAAATTAAACATCTCAGTGCGCTTGCTGAATCCTGACGGCATAGATACGGTTTCGGTTAAAATAGCAGTTAAAGATCCTGATGGGAAGGTTGTGGCCAGCTGGCAAGATCAGATCAAAGCTTTTCATGGCGATAAAGACCTTTGGGAAACAGCACTGAAAAACCCAAAACTATGGTCGCCGGAATCCCCATCTTTATATACGGTAGAAACAAGCATTACCGCTAAAGGGGACACGCATGTACAACTGGAAAGAATTGGTTTCCGGAATTTCGAGTTTGTGAAAAAAGGGCCCTTTATGCTGAACGGTAAAAGATTGCTGCTAAGGGGAACGCACCGTCATGACGACCATGCAGGTGTCGCAGCAGCGATGACAGAAGATATGATCCGGCAAGAAATGCAGTTGATGAAAGATATGGGCGTAAATTTTATTCGTTTAGGCCATTATCAGCAGTCGAGGATTGTATTGAATTTATGCGACAGCCTGGGGATCATGGTATGGGAAGAGATTCCATGGTGCCGTGGTGGTCTGGGTGGCGATACCTATAAAGATCAGGCGCGAAGGATGCTGACCAATATGATTGAACAGCATTACAACCATGTTGCAGTGATTATATGGGGCCTGGGGAACGAGAACGATTGGCCGGGCGATTTTAACGAGTTTGATGAGCAAGGGATCCGGAACTTTATGAAGGAGCAGAACGACCGGGCCCATAACTTAGACCCTTCGCGTAAAACGGCCATCAGAAGATGTGATTTCTGTAAAGACATCGTGGATGTATATTCCCCTTCTATCTGGGCCGGCTGGTATAGAGGAATTTATACGGAATATAAGGAAGCTTCTAAAAAGGAGTTTGACCGTGTAGACCATTTTCTGCATGTGGAATGGGGTGGCGACAGCCATGCCAGGCGGCATTCAGAAAGTCCGGATAAAGCCCTGAGTTCAGTGCAGACAGGCGTAGGTACGGATGAACGGGACGGGGATGCATCTTTATTTGGAGGCAGTGCAAGGGTGTCAAAAGACGGTGACTGGAGCGAAAGTTATATAGTTAACCTGATCGACTGGCATTTAAAGGAACAGGAAAATATGCCATGGCTAACCGGAGCTGCTTACTGGCCTTTTAAAGATTTCTCAACACCTGTACGTCCCGACAATCCGGTTCCCTATATGAACCAAAAAGGGGTAATTGAAAGGGATTTTACAAAAAAAGAAGCTTATTATGTATTCCAGTCTTACTGGACCAAAACACCAATGGTACATGTTTACGGACATTCCTGGCCGGTGAGGTGGGGTGATGCAGACGAGCAGAAGATGGTTAAAGTTTATTCCAACTGTGCTGAAGCCGAGCTATTCCTGAATGGAAAAAGCATGGGTAAAAAGAAACGGAACAGCCAGAACTATCCTGCAGCCGGCTTAAGGTGGATGCTGAAATATAATGAAGGAAAAAATGATATTAAGGTGGTTGCCACAACGAAAGATGGCAAAGCCATTTCGGATGAGATTGTACAGGAATACCAGACTGCTAAATGGGATAAGCCTGCAAAGCTGGTTTTAGAAAAGATTTCAACGCAGGATAACATTGCTGTGATACAGGTAAAACTGCTTGATAAAAACAATATATTGTGTTTAGATGCCCAAAATTATGTAACCTTTGGCCTGACCGGAGATGGGAAACTGATTGATGATCAGGGTACTTCTGATGGTTCACGCAAAGTTCAGCTGTATAATGGCAGAGCGGTGATCAGTGTAAATCTGAATAAGGGCAAAAGTGTGGCGAGTGTTAAAGCAGATGGCCTGCCTTCTGCGTTTGTAGAACTTTAAAATGATGATGATCAAA
>CAMLDJ010000209.1 GCA_946478755.1 uncultured Pedobacter sp.
ATTACGATCCGGCCGAATACCTGAAGTTTCTGGAAAGTGGTTTAACTGCTTTTAAGCAATAACAGACGATACTATCCATAAAAAAACGAAAATAGGTAGTTAATAATTAGATGAAGGCCGGTGGATACCGGCCTTGTCTATTTTTAATACTTTTTATGTCGCAGATGTACAGGTAACCAGCTTGAAATCAGCAAGAAAGCTATAAGGGTTAATTGAGAATAGCTTTAGTGCAGAAAAACATCTATTTTTGCCGCCGGGAATATACCGGACGGTTGATAAGGAAAGATAAACTGTTTAAAAAAAATAACTGTTCAGAACGGCTTTTGTTTTGATTTAAAGTAACAAGTAAATATGAAAAGAGTAGTAGTGACAGGTTTAGGTGCTGTAACCCCTGTGGGAAATACAGTGAAGGAGTTTTGGGAAAACATTGTGGCCGGTAAAAGCGGTGTAGCAGCGATCACAAAGTTTGATACTTCAAAATTCAAAACTAATTTTGCCGCGGAAGTGAAAAATTTTGATGCTGAGGCTTATGTCGATAAAAAAGAGCTAAAAAAGTACGATCTGTATACCCAGTATGCAATTGCTGCGAGTGATCAGGCGATAAAAGACTCAGGACTGGATTTTGCCATCATGCCTGAAGTAGAACGCTATGAAGTTGGTGTGATCTGGGCTTCAGGAAATGGAGGGATCAGTACTTTTGAACAGCAGTTAAAAGAATATCATTTAGGAGATGGCACGCCAAGGTTTAGTCCGTATTTTATTCCAAAAATGATTGTTGATATTGCTGCGGGCGTAATTTCCATCAGAAATAAGCTACATGGGCCAAACTATGCTACAGTTTCTGCCTGCGCATCGTCGAACACCGCGATCATCAGTGCATTTGATACCATTCGTTTAGGAAAAGCAACGATTATGGTTGCCGGTGGATCAGAGGCAGCGATTACGGAATCATCGGTAGGCGGATTTAACTCGGCTCATGCCTTGTCAAAAAGAAATGATGATCCTGCTACTGCATCTCGCCCTTTCGATAAAGAAAGAGATGGCTTTGTGATCGGGGAAGGGGCAGGTGCCCTGATCCTGGAAGAATACGAACATGCGATGGCACGAGGTGCGAACATTTATGCCGAAATGGTAGGCGGTGGCATGGCAGCTGACGCTTATCATTTAACAGGCACGCCGCCAGATGGCCTGGGTGCTTCACTGGGCATTTCTAAAGCTTTGGCTGACGCGGGAATTTCTGCCGATCAAATTGATTACATCAACGCACATGCAACATCAACAGGACTAGGTGATATCGGTGAGCTGAATGGGATCAAAAAGATTTTTGGCGATCTTCCAGTTGCCATCAGCGCTACTAAATCCATGACAGGTCACCTCCTGGGTGGTGCAGGTGCAATAGAAAGTATCATCAGTATTATGTCAGTAAAACATGACATTATTCCGGGTACGATCAATACGAAAGAGCTGGATCCGGAGATCCCTGAAGGTTTGAACATTATCCTGGGCAAGTCGGTTAAACAGCCGGTTCACTATGTACTGAATAATACTTTTGGTTTTGGTGGACATACTGCAACTTCCATATTTAAGAAATACACCGCTGAATAGCATTTAGCGAAATGGGTAATGGGCGCGGGTGTTTTTAAAAAAATAACCGGGCCCATTATTGTGTCAGATCGTCTTTATACCAAAGCCCGAAACGGACTTTTGTTCCCATAAAAATATAATTTAACTTGGCCTTATGAATATAGAATTCAATAAAAATGAGGATATAAACAAGCAGTTGGTTTACGAACTGAAAACCAGGATTAAGCAGATTTATAAAGGTGGTGGGGACAAGAGTGCGGCCAGGCAAAAGGTGAAAGGAAAGCTGCTGGCAAGGGAGCGTATTGCTTACCTAATTGATAAGGAAAGCGAGTTTTTAGAGATCGCTGCTTTTGCCGCTGATGATATGTATGTGGATCAGGGCGGCTGTCCATCGGCAGGAGTTGTATGCGGCATTGGTTATGTGTCCGGCAGGCAATGTATGATTGTCGCGAATGATGCAACGGTTAAGGCTGGCGCGTGGTTCCCTATGACCGCCAAAAAGAATTTAAGGGCACAGGAGATTGCGATGGAGAACAGGCTGCCTGTCATCTATTTGGTGGATAGCGCGGGTGTTTATCTGCCTATGCAGGATGAAATTTTTCCAGACAAGGAGCATTTCGGGCGAATGTTCAGAAACAATGCGCTGATGTCTTCCGATGGTATAGTACAGATCTCGGCGATCATGGGGTCCTGTGTTGCAGGTGGAGCTTATCTGCCCATTATGAGTGATGAGGCAATGATTGTGGAAGGCACAGGTTCCGTATTTCTGGCTGGATCGTACCTGGTTAAATCAGCTATCGGAGAAGAGGTAGATAATGAAACACTTGGCGGAGCGACTACACATTGTGAAATATCAGGTGTAACCGACTATAAGCAGCCCAACGATCAGACTTGTTTAGACAGCATACGTAATATCATGAGCAAATTGGGTGCGCCCCAGGTGGCCGGTTTTGATCGGATTAAACCGGTTTTACCCAAGTTAGATCCGGAAGAGATTTATGGTATACTGCCAGAAAACAGGGAGAAGCCTTATGACATGCTGGACATTATTCATCGTTTGGTAGACAATTCAGATTTCGAAGAGTACAAGAAATTATTCGGACAAAGTATCCTATGCGGCTTAGGCAGAATTGACGGCTGGGCCGTTGGGATTGTAGCCAATCAGCGTAAGGTCGTTAAATCCAAAAAAGGCGAGATGCAGTTTGGGGGGGTGATCTATTCCGACAGCGCAGACAAAGCAACCAGGTTCATCATGAACTGCAATCAGAAGAAGATTCCCCTTGTGTTTTTACAGGATGTGACCGGTTTTATGGTGGGCAGTCGCTCGGAACAAGGAGGTATTATAAAAGACGGAGCGAAAATGGTCAATGCGGTGGCAAATTCAGTGGTTCCAAAGTTTACCATTGTGATCGGCAATTCTTATGGCGCGGGCAATTATGCCATGTGTGGTAAAGCTTATGATCCGAGATTAATATTTGCCTGGCCGAGTGCTAAAATTGCGGTGATGGGTGGATCGCAGGCTGCAAAGGTATTGCTGCAGATTCAGGAGGCTTCACTTAAGGCAAAGGGAGAGGTCATTACTCCTGAAAAAGAAGCAGAGTTACTGAAAGAGATTACCGACAGGTATAACCACCAGACCACCCCTTATTATGCTGCGGCAAGATTATGGGTAGATGGGATAATTGATCCTAAAGATACCCGGAAAGTGATTTCTATGGGTATTGAGGCGGCCAATCAGTCGCCCATAAAAAAACAGTTTAACGTAGGTGTGATCCAGACCTGATTTCAATTATAATCTATATATCACAATGTTGCATTTGTTGCAACATTGCTATTTGCACATAGCGGGATAAAGCGTAATTTTGTTATAACAATGTTATAACAATCTAAAAATATATGTCACAAGAAATAGAACACGTTCAATGTTTGATTATCGGTTCAGGGCCTGCGGGGTATACGGCCGCAATTTATGCAGCGCGTGCGGATCTCAAACCAGTTATGTATACGGGTATGGAGCCGGGAGGTCAGCTTACCCAAACCACTGAAGTAGATAATTTTCCGGGTTATCCCTCAGGAATCACCGGTCCTGAGATGATGGAAGATTTCCGTAAACAAGCTGAGCGTTTTGGGACAGATATTCGTTTTGGCTATGTAAGTGCTGTTGATTTTTCTTCCTTACCTCATAAAGTTGTTGTCGATGAGATCAAAACAATTACAGCTGATACGGTAATTATTTCAACAGGAGCCACAGCTAAATGGTTAGGTCTTCCAAGTGAACAAAAATACAATGGTTTTGGAGTTTCTGCCTGTGCCGTTTGTGACGGTTTCTTTTTTAAAGGGCAGGATGTGGCTATAGTAGGTGCAGGCGATACTGCTGCCGAGGAAGCAACTTACCTGGCTAAACTTTGTAAAAAGGTTTATATGCTGGTTCGAAGAGACGAATTCAGGGCTTCTAAGGCGATGGTACACAGGGTGTTGAATACACCAAATATTGAAGTGATCTATAACACAGAAACTAAAGAAATATTAGGGAATGGGAAAAATGTGACCGGTGTCAGGGTGATAAATAATCAAACCGGTGCTGAAACTGACTTGCCTGTTGAAGGGTTCTTCGTGGCTATCGGTCACACGCCGAACACGGGTATCTTTAAAGGCTGGCTGGATATGGATGAAACCGGTTATCTGAAAACAATGCCGGGATCCACGCTCACGAATGTTGAAGGCGTTTTTGCCAGCGGCGACGTACAGGATAGTTATTACCGCCAGGCAGTTACTGCTGCGGGTTCAGGCTGTATGGCTGCACTTGATGCGGAACGTTATCTGGCAGCTAAAGAACATGATATGAAAACGGTATCTTAATTCATAAAAAAAAATAATTAGAGGCAGGATCATTTATTGGTTTTGCCTTTTTTTGTGTGCTGGTAATTAAGATTTTTTTAACTTAGGCATGAATTC
This sequence comes from uncultured Pedobacter sp., assembly GCA_946478755.1. The sequence goes on from CAMLDJ010000209.1 coordinate 4,540, forward strand.
AATCTAAATACCGACCATCATCATGAAAAAAGTACTTTCTATAATTTTATTGGCCTTCCTGTATGTCGATGCTTTTGCTCAAAGTGATATCAATATGGGAATAATTCCTGCTCCGGTATCTGTAAAGAAAGGTACAGGAACCTTTAAACTGGATAAAACCGTTGTTCTTGTTTCGAACGATGTAAAGAATGCGCAATCTGCTGATCTATTAAACGCATTTATTGTTTCCAAAGGAGGTTTTTCACTACGAGAGGTTAAAACGGCAACTACCGGTCAACGCAGTATAGTACTCAGTTCAGCTGGTGCTGATCAGTTACCTGCTGAAGGTTATAAAATAACGGTCAGCACTAAAAATATTACTATTACTGGTAAAGGCGCCGGTTTGTTTTATGGGGTGCAGTCTCTGATGCAGCTCATGCCGGAACAATTAAAGAGCGAGATTTTGGTCAATGTAGCAGAAATCAATGATTATCCGCGTTTTAAATACAGAGGGTTACATCTGGATGTAGGACGTCATATGTTCCCGGTGGCCTTTATTAAAAAATATATTGATCTGATGGCCCGTTATAAATTAAATAATTTTCACTGGCATTTAACTGAAGACCAGGGCTGGAGGATTGAGATCAAGAAATACCCCAAGCTAACGACTGTAGGTTCCAGCAGAAACGGAACAATCATTGGCCATCATCCTGGTGTGAACACAGATGGTGAAGTTTACAAAGGCTTTTATACACAAGATGAAGTTAAAGATATTGTAGCCTATGCCGCTGCCAGGTTTATCAATGTCATTCCTGAGATCGAATTGCCGGGTCATAGCTCTGCTGCTATTGCAGCGTATCCGGAATTAAGCTGTTTCCCGGACAAGGATACCGCCATCAGCGAAAATACCCCCTGGTCTGGTTCACGAAAAGGCAAACAGGTACAACAAACCTGGGGCGTTTTTGATGATGTATATGTGCCTACAGAAAATACGTTTAAATTTCTGGAAAATGTCCTTGATGAGGTCATTGCGCTTTTTCCCTCAAAATACATTCATATTGGGGGTGATGAAAGTCCGAAGGAATACTGGAAACAAAGTGAATTTTGTCAGAAGCTCATTAAGCAGCTTGGTTTAAAAGATGAACATGAGCTGCAGAGTTATTTCATTCAGCGGATTGAAAAATATATCAATTCTAAAGGACGCCGCATCATCGGCTGGGATGAGATCCTGGAGGGCGGCCTGGCACCAGATGCTACGGTCATGTCCTGGAGAGGAGAAAAAGGGGGGATTGCAGCTGCACAGCAGAAACATGAGGTGATTATGACCCCGAATGCTGGCGGTCTGTATTTTGATCATAAGCAATCAGAGTCAGCTGATGAGCCGACAAATATCGGTGGCCTGGCGCCTTATTCTAAATCGTATGCCTATGACCCTGTTCCTGCCATCCTAACCACAGATGAGCAGAAATATGTAATTGGTGTTCAGGCAAATGTGTGGACAGAATATATCGGGACACCCGAGAAAGTTGAGTATTTTATTCTGCCGAGATTGTTCTCTTTATCGGAAATTGCCTGGAGCCAGGTTAGCCGTAAGGACTTTAAGAATTTTTCAGAAGAGCGTTTGCCCTTACATCTTTCCAGGTTGGATAAAACAAATACAAATTACTGGGTGCCAACACCTCTTGGACAGGATCAGAAAATGTTAAATGGAGAGACATTTACTCTCAATCTAAAGGAGCCAATCCCTGGATCCCGAATTTATTATACTTTTGATTTGACACGTCCTTCCGAAATGGCAACTTTATATACTAAACCCATTAAAATTACGGTTGCTAAAGGGCAGAAGCAGGTTTTGAAAACGGTAGTTGTTACACCTTCCGGCAAACGAAGCGTCGTCACTGAGACCGTCTTAAATAATGGTGCTCCAGATGTAAATACTAAATAAGCTCAAAGATCCAGCTAACAGAAAATAAATGAAAGAGATAACGAATTTTATAAAGCATTCCCTGTTATTTTCAGGGCTGCTTTTAGTGTTTTCCTGCAGTAACAATAATAGTGAGAAAACGTCTTCCGTAAAACCAGAGGTTGTTGTGGCGGCTAAAGCATCGGGAGGGGCGTTCCCTTTTTATAAAGATATTAATGTGAAGCCCGGACTTAACTTTGAAGTGGTAAGCTGGGGCAAAGGTGTGGATAGTATCGGTGGGTATTTGATCCTGATGTCTGATTCTGTCAGAAACAACTATAATTCTTTTTCTGCTGAGCGCAAAGGAATTATGACTGACGCCTGGAACATGGATATGGACAATGATGGCAATCCTGAGATCTATATCGAGCTGCTTAGTAAGAAAAATGTACGGGACTTAAATGTTTATGAATACGCTGGCGGAGATTTCAGAAAGATCACTTTTCCTCCATTAAGCAGTAAGACAAAGAAAAGCTATGCGGGGAATGATAAATTTTTGATCAGGAATGGCGATCTGTTCCGTTCTTTTCCTCTGGTAAATCCAAAAGATACCACGATTAAGGCAGGCACTGCCAAAATTTTACAGTATCGTCTAAACGGTAATAGTTTCTCTGTTGATGAAGTAAAGGAAGAAAAATAACGATTGCTGTTTCAACAGTATTAAACCAGCCGGTTATTTCTGGCCACTTTTATCGCATCTGCCTTTGAATTTACATTTAATTTAAGGTAAATGTTTTTGATATGAGTTTTTACCGTCTCTGTTTCTATAAACAATTCAGTGGCAATCTGGGACCGGTCTTGTCCTCTTGTAATGAGGTTCAGGATCTGAGTTTCCCGTTTTGTAAGTGGAGAATCAGGGTTCTTCTGAAGAGAGGTGATCACTTTTTTGGCTACACCAGGGCTCATGGGCCCGCCGCCCTGCATCACGTCTTTAATGGCTTCGATTATTTTTGAAGCAGGTGTATTCTTTGTAAAATAGCCTGAAGCGCCATTTGCGAGCGCTTCGAGAATGATTTTTTCTGTTTCGTGGACCGTTAACATGATAATATACACCTGTGGAAGCAGCTTTTTTAATACCGGAAGTGCATCTATACCATTGGTGCCAGGCATTTGTATATCGAGAATAATTACGTCGGGGTTGTCTTTTATGATTTTATATTTTGCAGCATCAAAAGATGGATAAGTGTTAATAACCAGGTAAGAAGAAGTGTTATTGATCAGGTAAGTAAACCCTTCTCTTATGGTTTCATCGTCTTCAATGATGACTACTCTCGCGTCCGCCATATGATTCATTTTTAATATTTAAAATTTAACAGAAAGCACTATAGTGGTGCCATTGTCGGAGCGTATACTTAAGTTCCCCTTGATCCGGGAGGCCCTTACCTTCATATTGTTTATGCCCTGACCGTTTTTTGCCGCCTCAGCATCAAAGCCAATGCCATTGTCCTTAAGCTGAATTTCCAATATATCCCCGCTTATATGGGCTATAAAATGAACATGATCCGCTTTTGAGTATTTCAAGGCATTGTTTATGGCTTCTTTAAAGATCATGAGAATATTTCTGCTCATTTCCAGTGAAAGGCGCTTGCCGGTATCATCAACAAAGGTTTTATCCTCGAAAGAGACCCGTGTATCGCTGAACATCTCATAGCCAAATTCTTTAATATGGGTAAGCAATTCAGTTAAAGTATCATTTTTTGGATTTAATGACCAAAGAATATCTTTTGTTCCTGTATATAATTCATTTACGTTAGTGGTGATCTTTTGTATAATCGCCCTTTTTTCTCTATCATCTTTGTCTGTCATGCTGCTCAATACTTCTGATAAGACTGATATTCTGGTTAATTTGTTACCGATATCATCATGAAAATCTTCAGCGGTCTGCTTTCTGATCTTATATTGCTCTTCCAGCTTTATTTTTAATCTTAATTGCCGTTGCCGTTCGCTTAAATTAATAATAATATAGGTCGAAAGTGCAATCAGTAACAAGATGATGAACAGGATAAAGAGCTTAAAAATAGTAGTCTGATAATAAGGAGGCGTGATCTCGAAATGGAGCGTAGCCCTATTAACGGATGTTATTCCAGAAGTGGTAACGGCTTTTACCTGGAATATGTATTTACCAGGCGGCAGGGCGGTATAGTTAACCGAAGAGTTTGTACCAGGATGGCTATATTTATTGTCTAAGCCCTTTAATCTATACTGATACATGACCGCTTTTGGATTGCTGAGATAGATGCCTGTGAAATTGATATTGAGGTGGTTCTTGTTGTAGGCAAGCGTTATTTTTTTGCGGAGGTCACTTCCTTTATAGGTTACCTGTAGGTTGTTTTGATTGTCTTTTGTATTTTGAAGGAGTATGTTGACGGAGTTGATAAAAATATAGGGCTTGTTAGCTGAAGGGGAACTGTTATAGCTGTAGTACATCACGACCCCCTTCGTTGTGCCAATCCATATGCTTCCCTGATTTTCAAGAATGGCATTTTGATTACATTCAACTACCAATTCATTTTCATTTTTCAGTATGCTGAAATCTTTGGCACTTAACCGGCTAATGCCTCTTCCAGTTCCGGTCCATATATTGCCTTCTTTATCCACCAAAAGGCTGTAGATATGATCGGACAATAATCCGTCTTTTGTAGTGAGGTGCCTGATTTTGCCTGTCCTGAAATTCCATACAATTAAACCATTATCTGCCGTTCCGAAAAGCACATAGTTACCATGTTTTATCATAGATAAAATGCTTGAACCCAGGAGGGGTTTAAAGCTCAGGCGCTTTATTCTGGTGTTTTTTTGGATCAGATAAGCTCCGTTTTGTGTACCGCTTATGATCAGTTCATTGCCAATTTCCAAAAGGCTGGTGCCAGAATTTGTGGTGATCCGGCTTATTTTTTTTGTCTTGCTGCTAAGCATGAAACAGCCAAAATTTGTTGATAACCAGATGTTTGCATGCCGGTCCTCCATTATGGCGTTGCAGGCCACTGAAAG
>CAMLDJ010000210.1 GCA_946478755.1 uncultured Pedobacter sp.
GGTTTTCTTATCCTGCTGCACAGGCCTTGAAAGCTGAGGCAAAACTTTGGAGCGCCAAGGTAGTAGGAGGCGGGCAAGCAGATCTTAATGCTGCCATAACAGCAGTACAAGAGGTTGAAAAATCAAATGCCACTTTACTAACTGATTTCAGGGCTATTACGACCACCCGTGCAAACGCTGAAGTGATTTTAGCAGCATATTATCATCGTGATGAAAAATCGCCTAATTATGGAATAAATGCCCTTCCATTCTTTGCCGGAGGCGTTGAAGGAGCTTCAAATCTTGATAGCATCCCCTATACAAAAACATCTGTAAATGGTCAGGGTGGTTACCAGATAAGTCAAAAAAGTAAAGACTTATTTACCGGCCTAACTGCCACAGATAAACGTATTCCCAATACTTTCATTATTGAACGCAGAGGAGGCAGTCAAAGATATTCCTGGATTAACAAGTATCCAGGTAATATTTATCCGGATGATCGTGTTTCTGATAATGATATTATATTATATCGCCTGGCGGATATTTATTTAATAGCGGCTGAAGCATATGCTGGATTAAATACAACCTCACTGGCTATTACTTATTTAGATAAGGTTCGGGGGCGTGCAGGAAATGGCGATTATACAGGTGCAACAGATAAAGCAAGCGTCGAGCTGGAAATATTTAGGGAACGCGGAAGGGAACTATTTTTTGAAAACAAAAGATGGTATGACATCGTAAGGTTCCACACCGCCGGAACAATAAATGCATATACCTATGTTCCTAACCTGGTTGGTAAAACAATACCATTATTTTGGCCTCTATCTACTGCTGTGCTTGCTGCGAATCCAAATTTAGAACAAACAACAGGATATAATAATTAAGCATAACATACTTATAAATGACCCCTCTAAAACCAACGGAAATATATGGAAACTGGGCAACATTATTATTGCCTCTAAATAGTGATGACAGTATCAATTACAGCCAGCTGCAAGATGAAATAGACAGACTGATTTCTTTTAAAGTAGATGGTATTTATTCTAATGGAACAGCTGGCGAATTTTACAACCAGACAGAAGAAGAATTTGATCAGATAAATGCAATTTTAGCAAAAAAATGCAATGCTGCAGGTATGCCATTCCAAATTGGTTGTTCGCACATGAGTCCGGAAATATCCAGGCAAAGATTACAAAGGGCTAAACTATTGGAACCATCCGCCATCCAGGTGATCCTGCCAGACTGGTTTATGCCAACGATGTCGGAGATTGTTGATTTTTTAAAGGTACTGGCCAAAATTGCTGATCCGATAGGACTGATCCCTTTAATCCGCCACATGCCAAAAAGAAGCTATTGCCTAAAGATTTCAGGGAGATCCTGGAAGCGGGGATTCCTTTAGCAGGCTGCAAAGTTGCCGGAGGCGACGAACAATGGTACCAGGAAATGAAAAATCTGTCGGTACCATTTTCCGTATTTATTCCGGGTCATCATTTGGCAACAGGAATATCAAGAGGGGCACATGGAGCCTATTCTAATGTAGCCTGTTTAAATCCTCAGTTCGCACAACAATGGTACGAGGGCATCATGAGCGGAGACGCGTCGGCATTTGACCTGGAAGTTAGAATTCAACGATTTATGAACGAATGCATTGTTCCTTATATTACAGATCAGGGATATGCCAATCAGGCTGTTGACAAATTTATGGCGGCGGTTGGCAATTGGACACCTATAAGTACCCGGCTGCGCTGGCCTTACCGTTGGATAGCCCAGGACGAGGTATTGATTGTCCGGAAAAAATGCGAAGAGATCTTACCCGAAATTTATTATACGTATTAGTTTCAATTTAAACCAAAACTATGTTGTTATTGACGAGACCACACCACAAATTATTCCCGCTTAAAACCTCTTCACTTGCCATTATTACTTGTATGATTATGATATTGATGAACCATGGATGCAAAACGACCAAGCATGTCGGTTCAAAAATCCTATTTGACAGTACCAGGGTCTTTACACCCAGCGGAGCCTATGCTTCTATGCGCATACCAGCCCTGGTAATGAGCAAAAAAGGCACATTGCTTGCATTTTGCGAAGGCAGAATTGGGACAGCCAGCGACTGGGCGGACATGGATTTACTGATGCGTAGAAGCACAGATAAGGGAAAAACATGGGAGCCAAACGTAATCATTGCTGCCAGGAAAGATGGCGAGCCTACCAGTAATGCCACTCCTATAGTCGATAAAGATGGAACCATCCATTTGTTATACCAGCGCGACTATGCCCGAGCCTATTATACGTTTTCAAAGGATGATGGAAAAACCTGGAGCCAGGCCGCAGATATCACCTCCGCTTTTGATGCTTTTAAACCGGAATACGACTGGAAAGTACTCGCGCCAGGGCCAGGACATAGTATTCAATTGAAAAATGGCCGTTTGCTGGTGCCTGTATGGCTGAGTAATCCTGCGAAAACGCTGCCGAGAAGGAGCCATGCTCCATCTTGTATCGCTACCATTTACAGTGACGATCTGGGCAAGACCTGGAAAAGAGGCGAAATTATCTCAGATAACACCCCTGATTTTAAAAATCCAAGTGAGACAATGGCCATTGAACTAAAAGACGGGCGCGTACTGGTCAACATTAGAAATGTAACAGAAAAGCATCGCAGAGGGATCAGTTATAGTAATGACGGCATTAGCGGCTGGAGCAAACCTATTTTTGATGAAGCATTATTTGAACCTGTATGTATGGCGACAATTACACGCCTGCCGGAAAACCTTGGCGGTGGAATGTTATTTATCAATCCCGATAGCAGAAACATCGACAAGCATCCACGCAAAAACCTAACAGCAAAAATAAGCAATGATGAGGGACAAAGCTGGCCGCTGAAGAAAGTTATTGATCAGGGTACTTCGGGATATTCGGATGTAGCCATTGGTGCGGACGGAACCATATATTGTTTATATGAAACCAACGCATACCCAGGTAGAAACTTTAATTATAGCCTGGTTTTGAAAAGGTTTAACCTGAACTGGATTACCCGGAAAGCGCAATAAATAAAATAAAAATTTGGAATATACATTTTAATATTTCATATTTGATATTGTAAATATGTTCTACATAAATACTAATTATTAGAACAAACCAAACCAAATAAACTGTATAACCTTTTAATCAATGCTTTTTATTCAGTAATAAACAAGACCTATGCCAGCAGGTGCGAGTTTTTTATGAAACAACGAGCAAAATTAATGAGCCGGGATGAAAAAAAACAAACCACATTTCCTTGTCCTGTACGTCATTTTGACTGTATTTGGAATATCTTGTTCAAAAGAATTTCAAGAACATTATAATCCGAGAACAAAAGTTGATAAGAACATTATTGAGATCTTGAGTGAAGATCCGGACTTGTTAGACTTTGTCAAAGTTATTGACAAAGTGGGGCTTAGACAAGCATTGGGAGAAGCCGCAATTTATACTTGCCTGGCGCCGACTAATGAACACGTTCAGGCTTTTATTAAAGCAAATGGCTTCGAAACAATAGATGCAGCTCCAGAATCACTTCTCCGGCAATATGTAAATGGCCACTTCATTAATGGAATGTATTATAAGTATGATATTGAAAAGCGGTATAACGACGCCACAAAAGGTGGGTTGGCGCCGACGAGAGCAACGTATTATACCACGCGTGCAGAAGGTAAATTGAAACCAAAATCAATACGCATTTTTACGCAGCCGTTTTTTAATGCGCAGGCAGATGATTATAAAACTGTCTACAATATTAATGGTAATGGATTTACAGTAGAATCAGCCAAAGTATCACCAACTAAATACGATATAAGTGCGCTTAATGGTGTAATTCATGTACTTGAATCGCCATTGCCAAATTTGCCCACAACTGATGCTGCAGTTGCCTCGGATAATGACATATCAATATTTGATAAATGGCTGGACGGACATATAGGATACGTGTTGGGTCCGAAAGACGAGTTTGGACGGATTGATACAACCTTGTATAAAACATACCTGGGTGTCAGGAATGTCGCTGATGAAACAGTACTGTCCACTATATTTGTTCCTACAGATGAAGCTATAGTTGACTATTTTACCCCTTATTTGCCTCATTTTTATGGTATTCTTGATTCAGTTCCTGACTTTATAAAGACGCAAGTTGTTAAAACTGCCGTCCTCGCGGATCCCTGGTTCAAAAGTGATGTCGTAAGAGACAATCCAAAGATAAGAGTTGGCGGTTTTCCTCAGGAAGTGAGTAAGATTGGTCCGACAATAGTTGGTTCCGTTTTATCGAGCAATAGCGTGATTTATAAAGTTAACAAGGTTGTTGAATCTCCCATATTACATAGTGTTGAGGGCGGGGTTTATATGAGGAAGATGTACTATAATCAGTGGGTGCGAATGTTTGAGTCCACTAATCTGGAAGATGGTCTAACCGACGGATTATATTATCAACATGCTGATAAAACAATCCTTGTACAGCCAGATGAATTTTGGACCGGCCCCCTGGTCGACGATTTGAATGCCGAGGAGCGTGAATTAAGGCGACAGGAATGCCGTACCGGAATATTCAACATAGATGTTAGAGATGAAGGAGGATTTAGGAAACGGTATTATCCAACAGAATTCGGATATATATTATTTGACAATAATAAGTTTTACGATTACACGGGCAACTCTGTCTCCCTATTGACTCCTAAGGCCGTTTGGGAAAAGAGCAATGGAGCTATTTTTGAAATAGACGGGTTCTTGAAGCCTATGGCTCAAGCAGATCTAACCCGTACTGTTTTTGCCTTAGTGAGTAAAGATTCGCAATATTCCCGGTTTAAAGATGCGATTGTCAAAGCGGGGCTGGAGAGGGAGTTAAATTTAACGGGTTTCTTTACCTATACTGTTTTTGCACCAACCAATACAGCAATGCAAGCAGCCGGGATCAATGTAGCTACTTCAACACCAGAGCAACTGCGCATTTTTGTGGGTAAGCATATTATTCCTAACCGCTTTGTGTTTACGGATGGCGTGTCAACAGGACTTATTCCTAATAAAAATGGCGATATGGTTACGCTATCCGGTAGCTGGGACACTTTCGGTGTCACCTATTTGCAAAAAACAATAAAACCCTCGCCACTTACCGCTGCCAATGTACAGGGAAGCAATGGCGTTGTTCACAAGGTTAATGACACTTTTTAACGCTGAAAAGATTAAGAAATGAATAAAATACTACGAAATATTTGCATTCTTATTGGGTTATCTTGCTACTTAAATCAGGATGCTTTTGCACAAACAAGTGTAATAACAGGTACTGTTTATGATGAGACCAAGCGTCAAGTGTTTCCTGGCGCAACGGTCATACTCGTCAATCGTAATGACATGGTAATCAACGGTGTCAGTGCCGATGCTACAGGGAAGTTCCGGATGAAAAAAGCCGCGGATGCCGTAAAAATCAAATTCTCTTATATTGGCTATAAACCCCAGGAATTTACATTGGGCAGCAGGGATAATTTTGAAGTGGTTTTACTGCCCGCCCAAGGCGAACTGGGTGAGGTAGCGATTGTGGTCAAAAGGGCAGATAAAGCGGATATGGGTATGGTATCGATAGATAAAAAGGAGACCAGTAGCGCCATATCAACTGTAGATTTAACTGCGCTCAGAAACGTTCCTGTAACCAATATTGAGCAGCTCATCCAGGGCGCTGCCCCTGGTTTGCAGATCACCGCTGCAAGTGGTGATCCCGGTGCTGCGGCTACTGTGCGTATTCGGGGTGTTTCCAGTATTTCTGGTATCAATGATCCACTATGGATTATTGACGGTAGAGAAGTTATTGGTAATGACTTCAATGTTTCGAGCATTACAGACTTTGGTTTTAGCCCGATCGGCGATATTGATCCCTCTGATATAGAATCTATTGAAGTACTAAAGGATGCTTCCGCTACTGCTTTATATGGTTCAAGAGGATCAAATGGCGTAATTGTTATTAAAACCAAGCGGGGTAAGCAGGGAAAACCGGTGTTTAGTTTGTCATCAAAATTTACGACTACCCGGGTGCCGAATACCATTCCAATGATGTCTGGGGATGACCAACGTATTTTTTCTATTGAAAGTTACAGATCAGGGGTTGATGACGGGAGTTTTCTGCAGGAATTGCGGGGTGACCTCACCAGAGAAGATGCATGGAAATATAATAATAATACGGATTGGATAGACGTGATCACCAGAAATGGATTTAACCAGCAATACAACGCTAATCTGAGTGGTGGCGGTGAACGGGTAAGGTACTATTGGGGGGTAGGGTATACCAACCAATATGGAACGACAAAGGGCACGGGATACGACAGGTTCAATAATGTTTTCAATATTGACTATAGAGTCTCCAATAAATTAAAAATCTCAGCAGATTTATCTTATACCAACTCATTGACCGATAAAAGAGGCCAGAGGCACCCTATAAATGAGAAAGGTGTCATTGAATCTGAGAATAATACCGCTGTTGCAGATGAAATCTCGCCAATGACTTATGCCAGAGAAATTCCGGCATTTTATCCCGTTTATTCGCAAAATGGCTCGAATTATTTTGTTTCCAGAGGCGATATTTCATACACATCCCGTTATAATCCTTTGGCGGTTATTGACTATTCTACCAATCTTACAAAAGCAAACCGACTTCAGGCTTCTACCTCTATAAATTATAATATTGTTAAGAATCTTGATTTACGCACACAAATAGGAGTGGATTTCCGTGAGTCTTCTGACGAATATTTTTTACCGGGATATGCAACAGATGCACTCCCCGGAGAGATTTTATATAATTCAGGTTTGCAGGGAGAAGGAGCGCAATTATTGCTTACCAACACAAATACCTTATCGTGGAACGCTTTAAATATAGCCAATCACCGCTTGATGATGACTGGTATTTTTAAATTAAGGGCTGAAACGTTTAATTCAACCTTATTGAGCTATAATAACGGATCATCACCACACTTACGGTCTGCCGATGCTTCCGCAACAATTTCTTCAGCAGAAGGTAAATTCGGGAATGAAAGAGAGGCCGGGTATATTTTACATGGGCATTATGGATGGCGTGATCGGGTTTTCGTGACAACATCTGCAACCCTTGAGGCCAATTCCAGACAAGGAAAAGACAACCCATATATTATCTATCCTACAATTGGACTAGCATGGGATATGGCTAAAGAGGAGTTTCTTTCATTGCCAAAGTGGATTAACCATTTTAAACCCCGTTTCTCTTTCGGCCTTGCCGGTAACCTTCCCAGACGGCTGGTTAATTTAACTGATGTTGCCTATTCTACCGGAACGGGCTATTTGGGCGACCCCTATACCTATCCGTCTAAGATGGCGTATGATAATATTAAGCCCGAAACGAGTAAAGAATTTAACTATGGTCTGGATTTCTATCTATTTAATGAGCGGGTGAAGAGTTCAGTAGAATATTATAACATTACAACGGATGACTTACTGTTGGAAGAAACCCTTTCCTCAACTCTGGGGTTTAGCAAACAATGGATTAATTTTGGTTCGGTTCGTAACTCAGGATTCGAATTTGGTATTACTGCCGTGATTAAGGAACCAACCAGAACCGGCTTTAGCTGGAGTACCCAGTTCAATATCGCAACAAACCAGAATAAACTCCTGAGCCTTCCTGATAACCTCGATGCTTCTTCATACCAAAGCACAAGGGATGGTTTTGTATCAAAGTTGCAAGCAGGTGATGTAATTGGGGCATTTTATGGCTATCGCGCGTTGGGCGTTTATTCAAGGGACGATGATGCTGTTTTAAGGGATAGTGAAGGAGATATTATTTATCAGGCGGATGGGATTACTCCTAAGCAGATGCGTTATGGATCTAATTCGGGCCACATGTTTAGAGGCGGAGACATGATCTACCAGGACATCAATGGCGATGGTATTATTAACGAACTTGATAAAGTTCAGATAGGAAACAGCAGCCCTCTTTTTTTCGGGGGCTGGACCAATACGTTTAATTATAGAAATCTGCAGTTGCTGGTACAATTGGAATACAAGTATGGTAATGACGTCATAAATCTGAGCCGAAAAAATGTGGAAAAGATGCATGATTCTAGAAATCAGGCTCAATCGGTCACAAGCCGCTGGAGAAAACAGGGAGATATAAGCGAAATTCCCCGCGCGGAAAGATTGGCCGAATGGAATCAGGAAGCATCTACCAGATGGGTGGAAGACGCTTCTTACCTTCGATTAAAATCAGTTTCAATCTCTTATAATTTCGATAAAAAAGCAGTCTCAAGACTGGGCCTAAAGAATGCAAGTTTATTTTTAAGCACCTACAATCTTCATACATGGACCAACTATTTGGGTGTCGACCCTGAGGTTCCCATGAATGGAAACATTACAATGCCAGGTGTCGATAATAATACTACAGCACCGCCAAGGCAATATACACTCGGATTTAGGGTAACACTTTAATTTTTAATGACGACAATGAAAACATCGAATAAGATTAAATGCGGGTTGTTGGGGTTGATTTTCTTCCTATCTGCCTGCCAAAATTTTTTAGAGGTTGATAAGCCTGACAACCTGATTAAAGATGAATTTTGGCAAAACAAGGAACAAGTGCAATCCTCATTAAATGGATTATATACTTCATTTAACAGCTGTATTGATCAGTTCCAGGCTTGGGGCGATATTCGCTCCAGCTTATATGCACCTGGTGACCAGGATGGGGCGTTCACTTCGAGTCATTCCCAATTTTTATCGCATGATATTTATACCACCAACTCATTGGTTAGCTGGGCGGATATTTACAAATCAATAGGGTGGATCAACTCATTTATTAAAAATGCACCGACTGCACGTGAAAACGACCCTACTTTTAAAGCAGAAGAATTAAACAATATGCTTGGGGAAGCCTATGCATTGCGTGCGCTATACTATTTCTATTTAGTCCGGGCTTTTAAGGAGGTTCCTATTTTAAAAGAGCCTTATGAATCAGATACTCAAACAATCAATAGTGCGGCATCATCTGAAAATGAGGTTCTTAATTTTATTGAAGAGGATTTGTCTTTTGCTTTGAATGCAGCGCCAGAAACCTATACCAGTACGATCAACAGATTTGGCCGTGTTACGAAAAATGCGGTAAGAGCAATAATGGCAGATGTTAAGCTTTGGAGAAATGATTATGACGCGTGTATTGCGCTCTGTGAAACACTTGACGCATCTTACTCGTCTAAATTGGTGGCGCCGGCCGATTGGTATACTATTTTTAGTCCTGGGAATTCTGCTGAATCTATTTTTGAACTTCAATATATGCAGGAAGGGCCATCATCTCCATTATTTGGCTGGTTTGCGTATCATGATAATGATAAAGAAATTTATCTCGCCAATGCCGCTAACATTACAATAAATGCAGGTGATGTTCTTTATCCTGCCGTCCTGCCTCCATGCCAGCGTATGCTTTAACCAGTTCACAT
>CAMLDJ010000211.1 GCA_946478755.1 uncultured Pedobacter sp.
GGAAAAGACGTTATATCAGAGTTTTTCAAAGATGATCTGGGCTCATTGATTCTCGAAAACGGGGTTATTGAAAATGCTATATTGGAAAGACAAGCCTCTTTAATGGATCAGCCTAAACCATTATTGATTATTACCGATTTGGAAGCCATTCACCCTTTTACACGATTTGGTCCGATTGAACAAAATATTTATAATGCCTTATCGATTCCGCTAATCATTCTTTATCCGGGAAATATAAATGGTTCAAGTTTGGAATTTTTAGGATTTTACCCGCAAGATGGGAATTACCGATCAAAACATTTTTAAAAATGACTAAAATAAAAGATCTATTTGATCCCTCAAAAGATATCTACAGAAGTATAGAAAAGGTAGTCACTTTTGGCAGCCTGGAACCTGAAGCTTTAAAAAGGGAGATTTCCGAATATGTAGTTACGGATAAATTAAGAGCTAATTTTGACAAGATATTAGATTCGATGACAATCGGGATGGAATCCGACTCTCACGAAATAGGTATATGGGTATCAGGGTTTTACGGTTCAGGAAAAAGCTCATTCGCGAAGTATTTTGGTCTGGGATTCAATAAAAGTCTCATCATTGATGGCACATCTTTTCAAGAGCGTTTAACTAATAGGATTAACTCTACGCCAGTTACCCAGCTTTTTAAAGGGTTGATTCAGAAGTATGATCCGGTGATCTTTTTGATGGACCTGGCAACACAGTCGATCAGTTCGCATACCCTTGCTCCGGTGGGTACGTTGATTTATCACGAAGTCATGCGATGGTCCGGATATGCCACTGAAGAAAAAATAGCTTTGTTGGAACGCAAAATGGAGATGGATGGAAACCTGGAGAATTTTATTGCGCTCGTGAAAAACGAGTATCAGGAGGACTGGAATGACATCAAATTTAAAGACAAGCTATCGGCAAAGGGTATTGCACAGGAACTCGCGTCTCGTTTCTATCCAAATATTTGGAAGGATGCCAAATCGTTTAATATTACCAAAGTGGAAGATATTGAAACCGATAAGGAAAAGGTCACCCAGATGCTGGAACTAATCAGAAGAAAATCGGGTAAGCAAAACGTGCTTTTTATCATTGATGAGGTTGGTCAGTACGTATCGGCAGATGATGCGCTGATCACTAAAATGCAAGGACTAATGGAGAATTTGAAAGACATCGGTCATGGCAAGGCATGGTTGATGGCTACTGCACAGCAGACATTAACGGAAGACCAGCCAAATGCGCAACACAACTCAGCCAAGCTTTTTAAGCTAAACGACCGATTTCCAATCAAAATAGATATTGAGGCTTCTGACATCAAAGAGATTACGACCCAGCGCCTGTTGGGAAAATCAAAGGATGGCAGCGAGGAACTGAAAAAGCTTTATAGTAAAGCGGGGGAAATGCTTCGTCTGAATACTAGGCTTGAACAGGTCGAGCGTACAATTTACAAAACCGACCTTGATGAAAAGTCTTTTGTCAATCTTTACCCATTTTTGCCTCACCACTTTAACTTATTGCTTGCTTTGCTACAACGTCTGGCAAAGAAGACGGGCGGAATTGGGCTGCGCTCCGCGATTCGGGTGATACAGGATGTACTGACTGAAAATACCGGTGACCGGTTGGCCGAGGCTAGCCTTGGGTCATTGGCAACGACTGCTCATATATACAACGTTTTGAAAGCCGATATTCGAAGATCCTATCCGCATGTGACCACTTCAGTAGATAATGTGATAGCCAACTATAAAGATAAGTCGCTAGCAATAGATGTTGCAAAGTCGATAGCGACCCTTCAAATTTTAGATGATTTTTACCTATCCTTAGATAATCTGGTGGTCATGATGCATCCAATTGTTGAAGCGTCATCTCAAAAGGATGCGATCAAGGCAATTGTTGATGAACTTAAAAATACCCGCGGCCTAACGCTGACTGAAATCGAGGGTCAGCTGAGATTTATGACTGACGCGATCATTGGGATCGAAAAAGAGAAGGAGAAAGTTTATGTAGGCAATAGTGATGTTCGAAAAGTTTATGAACGACAACTAGAAGACGTATTTACTCCGGTCCCTTCAGCCCGTATTTTGAATACCAAGTCGGTAAAAACAGGAATACAATTTTTATTAGACGGAAAGCTCACTAGGTTGCTTGAAATTAACGACGAAATACAAACAGAGATCCATTTTGCTCAGCCGTCCACCTATCCCGACATTCTTGAGGAATTAAAACGAAAGAGCACCGAATATTTAAATAGTAGCAAAATATATTTCCTTGGTCAACTCGACGGTAATCTGGATGCGACCATTGAAGAAATCGTGAGGTGCGAGGAAATTGCATCGAGAAAAAACAATTACCAAGACAAGGAGATCATAGATTACCTAAATAGTCAACATCAGGAAGCGCAAAACTTAAAAAGAAAGATCAAAAGATCACTCACAGTTGCTTTGGAAAAAGGTGAATTTATTTTCAGGGGGAAATCCAAAGCCTGTAAGACCATTTCTCAGAGCGGCTTAAAGGAGTCTGCAAACATCTGGTTGAAGTCCTGTGCGGAAAGTGTTTACCATAAATATCAGTTAGCCCCAGTTAATATCGAACCGACGGCTGCGCAAAAGTTGCTTCAGTTTGAGGATCTCAAATTGGTTCCTAATGCCCTGAATCATCTTAATTTGATAAAAACAGATGGAAGTATCGATCTGAATGCGCCTGCCTTGAAAGCCATCAACGAATACCTACAGAAAGAGGGACATATCGATGGCCGCAAACTTATCGAGCACTTTAACGATGCAGAATTTGGTTGGGACAATAATACGACGCGTTATTTGATCACACTTATGTTCTTGGCTTCTGAGATTAAGCTAAGGATTAGCGGAAGCTATATTTCCGTAAAAGGGCCTTCTGCCATTGAAAAACTGTCAAATAGCAGTGAATTTAATAAGATCGGTGTATCCTTGCATAACGACGATCAACCCACCAATGATCAAAAAATACGTGCGGCGAAGCATCTAACAGAATTGACCTTAAATACAGTTCCCCCACTTCCTCAGAAGATCAGCGAGGCGGTGATAAAATATTTTCCTGAATTTCTGAATAAATACGCAGCACATAGTATACGTTTGAGAAATCTTGATCTTCCCGGTAAAGAAAAATCGAAATATATGCAGGAAGGTATCACGGAAATCTTAAAAGGGGATGCCTCGGATGCGACTTTTCGCTTAGGGAACCCGAACGCAGAGCTATATATGGCCTTAATTTGGGCAAAAAAACTACAGCAAGCATTTGACAATGGGATAGAGGAAGTCATCGAAAAGTTGCGAAAAATCCAAAGAGGAATAGATGACCTGCCCAAAGATGGTTTGACTGGTGAGTTAAAAGCTCAGTTAGCTAGCCATTTTGAAAACATAGATCATATCCTGCAGGTAGATGATTTTTTTGAAAAGGAAGCCGACTTAAAAGGGTTTTCTAATGATATTGAAAGCGTTATCGCGGACTATTGCGAAAAATTCAGAGCCCAGGAAAATGGTAACATACAAAACGAAATAACCCGTATTAGAAGTACCTATGCTTATATTCAATTAGATAATGAGATCAAAAATGAGTTTTTAAAACGGCTTGACGCATTAATCATTACCGACAAAGCAGATCTTGAAGGCATCCGGGATATCATTAACGATGCATTCAGCTTTGGCGCACAGTTGAAAAACATTGAAAAAGAGATTATGGAAGCCGACAATCTAAAAGAACCGGGGCCTGGATATAAGAAGATAAAAAAATACTCGCTGTCACACTTACCAAGACGCATTGAGAAAAAAGGCGATATTGATAACATCATTAAAGAGTTTAATAAGATGAAGGACCACCTACAGGACGATGAAATTATCGATCTAAATTGGTAATTTTGAATAATTCTACCCAATATGCCACTTAGTAAATCAGCTCGTTCCAAAATTCTATCATTCGTACAGGAAGCGAAGAAACTGTTAATAAAGGAGGTGGAAGACCAGCTACAACAGTTTTACGGTATTCGCCCAGATGGGACAGTGCTAATGATCGAACAACTAACAGCTCCAGAATCGGAGGTTATTTATACTGCAGGCTTATTACGCCAGCGGCTCATTCACTTGAAAGCTAATCTGGCCGATAAAACCAACCAGGATACAGAAGCCATCCGACAACTAGTACGTGAACAGGCATTTACTATTCTTAACCGCTTTGCCAGTCTGCGTATGGCTGAAGAAAGAGGAATAATTAAGGAAACCGTACGCCAAGGATATAACAGCGAGGGATTTCAGATCTTTGACAGCATTACAGGTCAAGGTCAAACCGCGTCCCAATATGCCCGGTATAAATGGTATATCTATGCTGTTTTTGATGAGCTGGCCTTGGACCTCCCTTCCGTGTTTGATCGTCATTCGCCATATGCTTTACTCTTCCCTTCAGAACCTGCAATGGATATGCTATTCCATATTATCGACAAGGATGAGGTAACATTTCATCGCGAAGAAGGTTTTCAGGCGATCAATCTATGGAAAGAAGATGAAACGATTGGATGGATTTATCAATATTACAATTCCAAGGAAGAAATCAAAGAAATGCGTGAGGCTTCGGACCTACCACGCAACAGCAGGGAGCTCGCTATTCGAAATCAATTTTTCACACCAAGGTATGTCGTGCAGTTTCTAACCGACAATTCTTTAGGGCGGCTTTGGTATGAAATGACAAATGGACAAACAGCATTAAAGGATATTTGTAAATACCTTATTGCCAGCCCTGATGACGTTTTTCTAAAAAAAGGGGAGTCAGTAGACCGTGAAACCGCTACTTCCGAGCGGCATATAGTCTTCCGGCCCATCAAAGATCCCCGGGAACTTCGCTTACTTGACCCAGCTTGCGGCTCTATGCACTTTGGTCTGTATGCTTTCGATCTGCTTGAATTGATCTATCTGGAAGCCTGGGATCGCCAGCCTGATTTAATGGGTGATCTTAGAAATACGATCAGTCGCCAGGAATTTATAGCGCAAATCCCAGAATATATTATCCGATATAACATTCATGGCGTTGACATTGATCCTAGGGCGCTGCAAATCGCCGGGTTAAGCCTGTGGTTAAGGGCGCAAAAGAGTTTTGATAAGCTTAACCTTACTAGAGACGTACGACCACAGATTAATAAAAGTAACCTCGTATTGGCAGAAGGAATGCCGGGCAATGGGATCCTATTATCCGAACTTTTGGAGCCGTTGGATATCCCTATCAGAAAATTGGTATTGTCGATATGGGATTTGATGAAGATGGCTGGAGAAACCGGACTACTCCTGCGCATTGAAGGTGAAATAGATCGCCAAATAAAAATGCTGGCTGCGGAATTAAATGACGATATTGAAAAAACCCAATTGACATTGACCGGAGGGGCTTCCCAAGAGCAAGTTGCTGAAAAGGCCGCTTTATATGCTACAAAAGCCTATCGCGATAACTTTTTGGAGACTGCAGAATCAGAAGTCTTAAGTGTTTTAAAACAACTAGCGGAAGCCGCTACAAATGGCGAAGCCTACCAGCGTCTATTGTTTGCTGAAGATACCGCCAGAGGGTTTGCCTTTATTGAGCTTTGTCGAAGACAATACGATGTAATTGTTATGAATCCCCCTTTCGGAGACTCAACAATAGCTACAGCCGCATATTTGCAAACTAACTATCCCACCTGGGGAAAAAATATATTGGCGGCGTTTTTTGACCGGATGTTGGAGTTGTCCAACGCACAGGGATTAGTGGCGGCAATTTTCGACAGGACCGTTGCTATTAAAAGTTCTTATGAAAATTTTAGAAACAGGAATTTTTGTGGACATATCGATTCGATGGCGGATACGGGGTGGGATGTTCTGGATGCCAATGTTGAAACGACTACATTGGTATTAAATAAAACCAAAAGTCCCGCGCTAGGCACATTCATTAATATTCAAGAAACAAAACGTAAACAACAGGAATTGTTGACCGCAATAACATCGATCAGGGATAAAGAACCCAGTGAACTCGTATTTTTTAGAAATTCATGGGATTTTGAAAAACTGCCAAATTCGATTATCGGCTATTACTTTCAGCGGTTTGAAATTGAGAACTTTAAAAAATTCAAAAATTTAAATGAATTAGGATACTCCGCTAGAAAAGGTAATGACTTTGTATCTTTTGAGCATTACAGGAATTTTTGGGAAGCGACTTCCACTACGATTTATAAGCATCTTTATAACGGAAGTCCCTTCAATATGTTTTATCTACCCTACCGAGAAATTGCCAGAGTGATTTACCCTGACGAATATTACAAACAACATAAATCAATTAATATTCGGAATGCTCAGTATCACTACATCATCGGAGTAGGTATTGGTAAATTTGGCGATATCATGGACGCTCACTTGTTTAAGGAGGGTTTTATGTTTACCAATGAGGGCATGTGCATTTCGAAAATAACAAAAGATCAAGCGGTATTGCTCAATGGTTTTTTAAACTCCATGTTCGCTCAATATACGATCAATCAATATTGTGGCCTACATAAACAGGCTGGATATATCAATCTATTGCCGTGTCCGCTGCCTGAAGGATTTGACCACAATAAGACTTTGAATGCGATTTTCAGTATAAAGCGAAAGTGGTATTCCCTGGATGAAACTTGCCTAGAATTCCGGCATCTACTCAAAGAATTCTCATTTTCTGATTCACTGACAAGGAGAATTGCTGAAATGCAGGATGAATTAAATAAGGAAAAATTACACTATGTAGAGCACATTAACACAAATGACACCTTCTGGCAGGCTCAGGCAAACATTCCTCAGGAAGCGGTACAGGTTTTTGAGGCATTAAAAAACAAAAGACCGGGGGAAAACTTAATTTCGATAAATGGGTTAAATGACGATGACCTTAACGGCAACCCGGTCCTTGCTCACGAAATTATTTCCAACTTATTAGGAATAGTTATGGGACGCTGGGACATCAGGAGCGTTATCGACCCTGTATCCATTCCATCATTTGGAGATTTCTTTGCACCCTTACCTTTTATGCCGGTGGTTAGCTTGATTCAAACGCCTTCTGGTTACCCGGTCGACTCGCCGATCGACGGCATATTGGTCAGTGATAACAATCATCCCAGATCCATTATTCAGGCAATAAAAAAGGTGATTAGAATAATATGGAAAGGTAATGCAGATCAAATATGGAATGAGTTGGAAGAAATTGGGCAGTATAATTCCGCCGAAAATTTCATCGGTAATGTCAATGGTTTTTTTGACTTTCACCATAAAAGATACACAAAGAGCAGAAGGGAAACGCCGATTTATTGGCCGATTTCCACGGCATCAGGTAGTTATACAGTTTGGTTGTACTATCCTAAAATCAACGACCAAACGCTATATAAGGTCGTAAATGATTTTATTACTCCCAAACAGGGGGACGTCTTGGAAGAAATCAAAAAGCTCGAATCAAATGTTAATTTAGATAATCAGGGGCAAAAAGAGTTACAGTCCTATCATGATTTGATACATGAACTTCAAGACATGGAAAAAGAACTGTTAAAAGTTGCTGCCTTATTTTATAAACCAAATCACGATGATGGTGTGCTGATCTCAGCCGCACCTTTACACAACCTTTTCAGGCATTCCAAGTGGAAAAAGGCCACTGAAGAATGTTGGAAAGCGTTGCAAAAAGGCGAGCACGATTGGTCGCATATGGCGATGGCCATTTGGCCTAACAGGGTTACTGATAAATGCAGAAAAGACATGAGTTTGGCAATAAAACACGGGCTCGAAACACTATGTGAAGTAAAGGCTAAAGAGAAAAAGACAAAGACAGAGAAAAAAGTCAAAGCTTTGGCATCTATTAAACTTTTTGAATGATGATCAGATTGTATATCGCGGAACATTTTAAAAAAATACTACACCTCCATCCCACATTGGTGATTTTCGATCCTGATCAGCGTTACAGGGAAATCGTTAATACTATAGGAAATAACCAAATCCGTGTTTTTGATACAACCTGTAATATTTTAGCTGTTCGCGAAGAAATATCCACCTATTATGCGACAACAATTGCAGAAGATGTCAATTCCAAAATGCTAGTTTACGTGCCTTTTAAAGAACCTTTGACTAGGCAGGAGAAATTAATGGACCCGTTTTTTATATTCTCATTTGGCGGTGCCATGTTCCCGTCTGATGCTGCTGACAAATACGAGTCGCTATGTAAAGGGTGCTATATCGATAAGGAGCAGCAGATTGATGAATTGTTCCAACAAGAAATCCCTGATTTCGATACCGTTGACGCCCTTGGAGGCGGCAATACCTGGGCCAAATTGCAAATTCTTACAGGCGGTAAATCTGAAAAAGAAATATTAATGGTGCTGTTGACCCCATCGGCCAAACAACTTGAAACCATCAATAAAGACAAGACCTGGCTGAAAGAATATAAAGATTTGGCGAGATTGATCGGTTTACAAACAAAAGAAAAAACTTATGATGCGGTATGTAGTGAACTTTGGCGTTTTCTATTATTCAGTGAGTTTGTTTTTGACCTCCCTATTCCACTACCGGATTCGCTTAGCGGTATTCCTATAGCCAAGGCTTCAACAAAAAGCCTGATATTGGATATCTGCAGATCCTTAAGGAATGACACCAGCAATCAGGAAGTTTACGTGGAAAAGGCTGATTTTGTCGCAACCCAACTGGGGCTCTCTAATTTATTTCGCAATGAGCATCAATTGGGGGAAATCATTACTTTTTCCTTTGAAGACAACACCTATTTCTACCACTTTATTAACCTGTTAAGACAGGGCAAAATGGATGAGGCAACTGAGATCACCTCGCGGATAAAGGAAAATATCTGGCTGCATCACGATAAGGAACGTAGAAGATACTGGAAGATGGCGGAATTCGGATTTGAGTTGATCAAGTTAACCGAAATCAACATCAAACCGGCTACTTCATTAAAAGCAGCGATCAGCCAGTATACCGAAAGCGACTATAAGATTGATCAGCTACAGCGGAGGTTCGAGAAACAAGCCATGGAAATAATGGAGGAAAATACGGCTTTGACGGATTTGAAAAGTCTAGTACGAAGCGCCTACAAGAAATACGTGGAGCGATCACAAAAACACTATCAACAACTGGTCTCTATTGAGCACTGGCCAGTAGAGGGCATGTTAAGCAATACCCAAGTCTTTACAAGACATATACAACCATTATTAAAAGCGAAAACCAAAACGGCTTATATTCTCGTTGATGCTTTAAGGTTTGAACTGGCAAGGAGTTAGAAGAACACCTAGAAAAATATTTTTTAATACAAATCA
>CAMLDJ010000212.1 GCA_946478755.1 uncultured Pedobacter sp.
GAATGAAAAGCCCCCCCCACATTGAGTTTCAACGCGCGTTTTGCACCTGCTTCTGTCAATTTCTGACAAGCCAGATCCACCCCTTCTATACTTCCTGAGATCACAATCTGTCCAGGGCAGTTATAGTTGGCCGCCACAACTACCGCTTCGATATCCTTGCATACCTGCTCCACAACTTCGTCTGCGAGCCCAAGAATCGCTGCCATAGTTGAAGGCTGTATTTCACAGGCACGCTGCATCGCATTCGCGCGCGTGATCACAAGCCGTAAACCATCTTCAAATGACAATGCTGAAGCTGCAACCAGCGCAGAGAACTCACCCAGAGAGTGCCCGGCTACCATATCAGGCTTGAAATCATCACCCAGTGTCTTTGCTGAAATTACGGAATGAAGAAATATTGCCGGTTGTGTAACATTCGTTTGTTTAAGTTCTTCATCGGTACCAGAGAACATGATATCGCTGATACGGAAGCCAATAATTTCATTTGCCTGCTCAAATAATGCTTTTGCTGCTTCATTTTCATAGAGCGCTTTGCCCATGCCCGGAAACTGAGCGCCCTGTCCTGGAAATATATATGCTTTCATTTTTTTATTATCTATTTTTTTTGATTAAAGGTCAAGGTACGTACGGTCAAAGACAAGGGTTTCACTAATGCAAAGTAGCGGTAATTAACCTTAAAAATTCTGCTCTTGTTTTTTCTTTCGCAAACTCGCCGGTGAAGGCCGAGGTGGTCGTTACTGAATTTTGCTTTTGTATTCCCCTCATGGCCATGCACAAGTGCTTACATTCTATCACGACCGCCACACCGGCAGGCATCAGGGTGTCCTGGATGCAATCCTTAATCTCATTAGTTAAGCGTTCCTGTACCTGTAATCTGCGTGCAAAGGCGTCAACAACCCGCGGTATTTTGCTGAGACCAACAATATGTCCGTTTGGAATATAAGCCACATGGGCTTTGCCAAAAAACGGAAGCATATGGTGTTCACACATGGAAAAAACCTCTATGTCCTTTACCACAACCATCTGACTGTAATCTTCCTTAAACATGGCTGAGCGCAACATCTCCGAAGGATTCTGGTCATAACCGTGTGTAAGGTACTGTAATGCCTTCGCTACGCGTTCAGGGGTCTTTAGCAATCCTTCACGTGCCGGATTTTCCCCAAGCTGAGCCAGAATATCTTTATAATGATGTGCTACAGCAGCGATTTTACCTTCGTTATAACGGTCGATTTTAATGTAACCGTTATCTTCCTCATCAAAATGATCTGTGTAATTGTTCATATGTACAGTTATTGACCGAAATACTCCACAAAGTTGTTTTCAGTCTCGTAAATTTTTATGCTGTGTAACTGAGCTCCTGATGTTGCAATCTGATTAACCAATTGATCCCAGATGGCAATCGCCAGGTTTTCCGTTGAAGCTAGCTTGCCCTTCATAAAATCAACATCCAGGTTCAGGTTTTTATGATCAATCTTATCGACCACAGAGGTATTGGTAATTTCCTTAAGCCACTTCAGATCTACCAGGAAACCGGTCTCGGGATTAACCTCTCCTTTCACTGTTACATAAAGCTGATAATTATGCCCGTGCCAGTTTGGATTGGCACATCCACCATACACTTCGATATTTTTATCTTCCGTCCAATCGGGTCTGGACAGTTTATGCGCTGCATTAAATGATGCTTTTCTGGTTATATAAATCATTCTCTGTTATATTCTTGACAAATATACGCAGAAAGGTTAAAGTAGAAAGGTTAAATATCTAACTTAGCTATCATGAAGATTCTTTTGGTCGCAGCAACAAGGGCAGAAATAGCATTATTAATGACGCATTTTCATTTGCCGCAACATGATTTTGTAAAAACAAAAGAGTTTGACCTGCTGATTACCGGAGTGGGGATGACCGCTACGGCCTTTGCGCTGGGAAAGCACCTGTCGGCAAATTATAAGCTCGTTTTGAATCTCGGCATTGCCGGAGCTTTTAACCGTAGCATGCCGCTGGCAACGGTTGTAAACGTCACAACTGATGAATTTGCAGAGCTGGGCGCTGAAAATGGTGATAGCTTCTTAAGTATTGATGAACTTGGTTTTGGAAAAGCTAAATACACTGCGAGAAACAATTTGCTCCATAGTGCGGTAGAAGAACTCCAAAAGGTACATGGGATCACGGTAAACCGCGTCCATGGAAATGAAAACAGCATCATTAAAGCGCTTGAGCAATCCAACCCCGCTATCGAAAGTATGGAAGGTGCTGCAGTGCTTTACTGCTGTGAGCAGGCTGCCCTGCCCTGTCTGCAGATCCGCAGCATTTCCAACTACGTTGAGGTGAGGAACAAAGAAACCTGGCAAATCGGACCTGCCATAAAAAGCCTTAATGAATGGGCGATTAGATTTTTGACAAATACATAACGAACCATTTTGCTTTAGCCGTTACCTTTACTCTATGAACCCGACATAATTAAAATAATTATTAAGCGCACAAGCCTATAATTATTTTAATTATCAAAGGCTTCATCGGACACCTGAAAAAACAATATATAAATAGATGAAACTTAGTCTCGGCTTTTCCCCTTGCCCCAACGATACTTTTATATTTGATGCCCTGATCCATCATAAAATTGACACAGAAGGTCTGGAATTTACCGTCTCTTTCGACGATGTGGAAACCCTGAATCAAAAAGCATTCCGGGGAGAACTGGACATCACTAAGCTCAGTTTTCACGCTTTTGCTTATGTACACGAGCAATATGCCTTGCTTGATTCTGGTAGTGCGCTTGGTTTTGGCGTAGGCCCTTTACTAATCTGCCATAATGAAGCACTTCGTCAAAAAAAAACCTATTCAGATGCGGCGTATACAGTTGGCATACCCGGCAGGTATACGACTGCCAATTTTTTATTGGGCATTGCATTCCCCCATTTAACCGATAAACAGGAAATGCTTTTCTCGGAAATAGAAACGGCCTTACTGGAAGATAAGATTGATCTCGGATTGATCATTCACGAAAACAGGTTTACTTACGCAGAAAAAGGATTATATAAAATCTTAGATCTGGGTAATTACTGGGAACAGCTAACCGGATGTGCCATCCCTTTGGGAGGCATCGTGATCAACAGGAATCTTGATCAGGAAGTTAAAGAAAAAGTGAACAGACTGATTAAAAAATCAGTAGAATTTGCATTTGCCAACCCGAAATCAGGCCTGGAATTCATCAGGCAGCACGCACAGGAAATGAGTGAGGAAGTTATGTATAAGCATATTGACCTATACGTAAATCAATACAGCATTGAACTAGGAACAGAAGGCAGAAAAGCGATTGATGGCTTGTTTACAATGGCTCAGGAAAAAGGCCTGATCGCACCGATTAAGCAGGCTATATACTTAATACCCTAATTACAGGGGCCATCCGGTATGTCTTTTGTGATCTTTAACAATTTGGTCACTACAAGCGTAGAGTCGAAATCGGCTGACATACTTAAGCTGTCAGATTTTACAGGGTGGCATTCCACTTCTATATAAACAGGCTCATAGGGCTTTTCGAAATTTAAGTCGTTGTAAGCCAATTCAAGTGTCTTCGCACTGTCGGCAACCCAGTATTCCGTTCCTTCTTCACATTCGGTAAAGGATTTAATCTCTGGCCCGCAGGTGTACAGTCCTTTCATTACCCGCGTAACCTTCTCTTGTGCAGGGTCAGGCCTGGAGTTACAAGCTGCTGCAGCGACGAGAATCACTACGATCAAAAATAGTTGACTTTTAAAGATGTTCATGATTTAGAGATCTTGATTTAAATGGTTTATCTTCTTTACACTTAAATTAGATGACAAAGCTGATGCCATAAAAGAGAAAATACTAACTGTTAAAAACACCAGCAGGAAATCTTTCCATTTTAATGCCACAGGGTAAGCATTGGTAATGACAAGATTGTCCTCTGACATTTTTATTAATCCGAACTTTTGTTGCAGCAGACAAAAGATCAGGCCAATGATCAAACCGGAAATGCATCCGGCCATGGTGATCATCATCCCTTCGAAAAGGAAAATACGCTTGATTAAATTCTTCCCTGCTCCCAAGCTACTGAGAATGGCAATATCTTTTAGCTTATCAATGACAAGCATGGTTAATGAGCCAATGATATTAAATATGGCAATAATCAAAATAAAGGTCAGAATGATATATACTGCCCATTTTTCACTTCCTAAGATATTATACAATACCTTATTCTGTTGTATCCTGTCCTTTATTTCAAAGTCCTTTCCAATTTTCTTTTCGATAGCTGCTTTGAACTGATCGGGATCGATGCCCTCCTTCAGATTAATTTCAATAGAGGAAACCCTTACCGGTTCCTCCAGGAGCTTCCGGGCAAATCTTAAAGGAACAATAGCTACGTTATCAAAGTCCTGCTGGACTTCAAAAATACCGGATACAGGAATGGAAAGAATGATAAAGTCATCTGCCGGATTGATCGAGCCGGAACGATTGCCCTTCTTTTTTGGTGAAAAAACCTGGAGTGGGTTGAAGGGATCTGTGGTATTTACCATTAAGAAAGTCTGGATCGCTGAACCGATAACCGCATAATTCAAGCTCTTATTCTCTAATGTAAATTCACCGTCGATGATGATGCTGTCCAGCCGGTTATTCTTTAAATAATCCGTGCTTACCCCTTTCACCAGTCCTACGGACTGCTTATCGTTATACCTGAGCAAGGCATTCTCGGACAGCACTTCTGTGAAGGAATAAATGCCCTGTTCTTTTCTTAATTCCTTAAAATACGTGGTATTGGGATCAAATGTTTTCCCCTGAACCGGCGCAACCACAATTTGAGGGGTGATGGTATTAAACATTTTTAACACGACCTCTTCAAAGCCATTAAATACCGATAAGATAATGATCAAAGCGGCGCTACCGACAAAAACACCTGCTACTGAAATGGTAGAGATGATGTTGATGGCATTGGTAGACTTTTTTGCAAAAAGATACCTGCGGGCTATGTAAAATGGCGTATTCAATATTTAAGCTATTTACTTAAGCAAAAAGGGATTATGCTGTTTCTCAAAACCTATTGTTGTAGATTGACCATGACCGGGATAAACTCTGCAATCATCCGGCAATATAAACAAGTTATTTTTGATACTGTTGATTAATTGTAAATGATTACCTCCTGGAAGATCTGTCCGCCCGATACTGGAATAGAACAAAACGTCTCCACCAATTAAAAAATTGTCCGAGGGCGCATAAAAACATAAGTGAGCAGGGGAATGACCGGGGGCAAAAATCAGCTCGAGCTGACTGTTACCAAATTGTACCCGGCCAGCTTCAGGTAAAAACACCTCTGGTTCCGGCGAAAGCTCGTAATTCAATCCCATTTGCGGTACATAGCCAGGTATGGCCTGCAATACATATAATTCCCCCTTGTGAAACTGAGGCTTTAACCCCCACTGGTCGTAAACAAACTTATTGCCAAATACATGGTCGTAATGGCAATGCGTATTGAGCAAAAGCACCGGATTCAGACCTTTCTCTTTAATAAAGCTCACCATGACATTCTGCTCTGCAGCATCATACATTCCCGGATCAATGATCACACATTCATTGGTTTCATCAAACAGGACATAAGTGTTTTCACTTACAGGGTTAAAGGTAAATTGTTTAATACTTATCATAAGCCGTACTGATCTTTAAAATTAATTCTTCCATTTAAATGTACTGATCATCCGGTCCAGGTCTTTTTTTATAAAGCTGACGACTGGCTGAATGGAGTCGTAACGAGGCTTTTCATGGAAATACAATGCAGCCCTGAAATAATGCTTCAGGCTATCTGTTAAAAAGAACTGAACAGAAGATGCTGTATTGCCTTCTATTGCGTAATAGACACCATAAACCTTCTTTTCCGGATAATTAATGATCTTCTGGTCAATCGCATTGGCCTTTACCGTATGCTTAAAGGCAAACGTCCTGGCATCCTCCACCAGATTTTCATATTCTTTTTTTGAAGTGATGTCGTAATAGGTGATATGCAACCGGCCGTTGAACTGTGGAAAGTTCAGGTTATACCAGCAGGGTTCCGCACCGGGACTGGGATCGGCCACCATATTGGCATAATCTGGATACTCGAAGGAAAACGGACATCCATTGTGATATATCTGATAAGATTTCTTCGGAAAATCTATTCTAAAATAGCCCCTTGGTTTAGGCGTGTAGCTATTGCTGTTACAGGCAGAGACAGCCAGTAAACATACACATGCAAAAAGAAAAAGATACGTTTTCATCTTATGGATTCCAAATCTCCCAGGAGCGCAGGGCTTGCAGGTGCAACATTTCAAGCCCATTTTTTGTTTTCCCGCCTTTATCTCTTACCTGTTTCAGGAAAAGGGTTTCTTCCGGGTTGTATACAAGGTCGTACCCAATGTGTCTTTCGGTTAAAGATTGATAGGGGATATCAGGGCTGGTATCTGCATTAGGCGACATCCCTAAAGGAGTGGTATTCACCAATAGCGTATATTCCCTGAGCATTGCTTCGTCTACAGCTTCATATAAAATGCTGCTTTCCGAAGGTTTCCTGGTGACCACCAGAAAAGCAATACTCAGCTTATTCAACACGTATTTTATCGCTTTAGCGGCACCACCGTCACCGAAAATCAAAGCTTTACCATGATCTGGTCCCAACAAGGGCGTCAATGAGGCTTCAAAACCATAAGCATCTGTATTGTATCCTTTAAGCCAGCGCTCCCCATTCTTTACTCCTATGGAAATGCAATTCACCGCCCCGATTTCAGTTGCAGCTTCATCCATTTCATCTAAAAAAGGCAACACCTGTACTTTATAGGGGATGGTAACATTTATGCCCTCAAGTTCCGGGTCTTCAGCGATCAGTTTAGCAAACTGGCCAATGTGTGGTATAGGATAAAGCTCATATTCACAATCTGCTACCTGCTCATCTTTAAATTTCTCAGTGAAGAATTTTTTAGAAAAGGAATGTGATAAAGGATAACCTATTAAACCAAATTTTCTCATTTATCTATGCCAGTGGATTACGGAATTATAGTCCATTATTCAAAAAATGATCGAATGTGTCTCCCCTTAATCCCAGCCGGATCGTTTCCAATGGGATTACCTCTGCAGGAGCAATGTTCCCGATGTTTACATTTGCACCTAACAATTTAATAAACCAGACCTGCTGTTCTTTCTGAGGTGCTTCCCAGATAATGGTTTCTTCTGGAATCTGAGTAAGGATCTCGTCGACAAGGCCTTCCCGAACTTCTCCGGAGCCCCGGTAAATACCAACATTTCCACCTTCTCTCGCCTCCGCAATAACTTTCCATGAACCTGCCTCAATTTCTGCATTCATCAGCTTGATCCACTTATAGGGTGCAAATATCTTAGTTGCATCTTTAGAGCCTACCTCGGAGATCACGGTAACCTGCCGGGCCAGTTTCTCAATAAATTCGCATTTTAAGTCGTGCTCTATGGTAATAGAACCGTCTGAGACTTCAGCGTACTCCATACCAAACTGATCCAAAACCCTCTGGTAATCATCGAACTGATTGCGGATCACAAAAGCTTCGAAAAGTGTCCCTCCAAAATAGGTAGGAATTCCAGCATCTTTATAAATCTTTAACTTGTCTTTCAGGTTGGGTGTAACAAAGGACGTTGACCAGCCTAATTTTACAATATCAGTATGTATTCCGGCTACCTCTATAAAATCTTCAGTCTGTCTTAAACTTAGTCCTTTATCCATAACCATTGTAATTCCTTTATTACGTGGTTTTGCAGGACGCTCCGGTATATTATTCAATGGGTAATTCATATAGGTCACAAAGGTGAAAAAAATTAGACAGTTTTTATCAATCCTGTCTAATAAAAGGCATAATACTATTTAATATACCGATTGATAACGTCGAGAATTGCGCTGTTATCCTGCAATTGAGGCAAATACTCAAACAAAATGTAATGCTTTTCGGGATCTGTAACCAGCGCTGTTTCCAAATACAGGAGTGCTTCATTCTTTTTTCCGAGTGCAAACAGATAAGCTACCATCCTGTAATACAGCTCTGCAGCATCCGGATTATTTTTAATGGCATCTGAAATCGTCTCCGACGCTTCCAATAGCTTCCCCTGTTCATACAACACCGTAGAAAAATCCAGCCAGGCCTCTACATCTATAGGGTTGTATTCAAGCACTTTATAATAAGCCTCAACAGATTCTTCGATCTGCCCGAGCTTGTAATGTGCATCGGCCATGGCAAACCAGAAATCAGGATTTTCCCCATCGAGCTCAAGCGCTTTCCTATAAAAATGGAGCGATTCAAAATAGCGTTCTTCGAAATTTAAGGTCACCCCTATTCCAAACCATGCATCGGCCATTTTGGGATCCATTTTCACAGATTTTTTGTAGTACGACCTCGCTTCGTCCATCTGCTCTAGTTTTTCATAGCATTCGCCGATGGCACAATAGGTGTCTGCGTTTGGTGGTTCGTATTCAAAAGTCTGTTTATACACTTCAATCGCCTCTTTATACCGGTCCAATTGAACCAGGGCATTTCCCTTATTGTAATAAGCAGAGGCAAAATTATCTTTTATTAAGATGGCATAATCATAGGCATCAATCGCTTTCTCAAACAGGTCAAGCTTATGGTAAGAATTCGCAAGGTTGTACCAGGCGGCGTAAGAATAAGGATCGTTATCGATATACTCCTGATAAAACTGAATGCTTTCCTCCTGTTTATCTAGAATATCATAACAAAAAGCGAGTTCGTACAAGCCATCTTTGTTCTCCATATTTTGTTCCAGGCTTTGCTTGATGTAGACAATTGCACTTTCATAATCAAGCATATTCTGATATACGTATGCAATCTGTAAAAGGATCTCATCTGTAGTCTCCGCAAATTCGAGGGCTTTCTGAAAATTATCGAGCGCTTCGGAATACCGCTCAAGGCTATTGAAGATGTTCCCTCGTAAAATGTAGATCTCTGCCTCTGAGGCTTCCAGCATTTCTGCTTTCTGTAAAGCTAAAAATGCGCGTTCGGTCTGGTCTGTTATAAACAGCAACTGTGCCTGTTTAACTAAAAACATCGCAGCATACGGATGTTGAGTTACCGCATATTCTATCACCTGTAAAGCCTTTACCGGATCGCTTTTCTCAATATAGTAATCAATGATATTTTCAAAGGCCTGGGCATCAAAAAAGTACTGATCCTGATTACGTAACATCTCCTCATAACGCTCAACAGACCGCTGCGCATCATCACTAAAATCAAAATAAAATTCCTCTTCCATGTATCAAATAA
>CAMLDJ010000213.1 GCA_946478755.1 uncultured Pedobacter sp.
TTTTCAGCTATTTCTTTGTCCTTTGTATTTAATTCTTCCATGAAAATCCCCTTGAGTAAACACACGAACAAATTTACTTCGTGTACTTTATACAACTAAGGTGTTAAATTTTCCATTAAAAGCAAAGGATTATTATGAGATAAAGTTAGCTACAGCAAAAAGGCCCCGATGTGAACATCAGGGCCTTAGTCTTTAAAAAACGAATATTATTATGGATTAAATGTATAGGAAACGTAGTAAAGTGCACCTATAGCAGGATTGCCAAATGAAGTAACATAGTATTTATTCAGAATATTTGAACCTCCTATTTTGATCATTGAATTTACCGATGGGATTTTCAGATTAACCTGCGCATCAAATGTAGAAAAAGCAGGAACGTTACCCACTGCAAAAGAAGAGAACCAATAATACTTGTCTTGCCAGCGGTATTGTATGTTGAAGCCAACATTCTTAATCACCTCCCGATTGGCCAGTCCAAGATTATAACGCACTTTAGGCGTATTGAAGTCATTTTCATAATCAGCAGGCAGGTCCCCGATCTGGTTATAGGAAACATTTCCACTTGCTGTGTATTTACCCATCAAATAATCCAGCCCGAGTGCAGCACCATAAGTGTTTACATTGCCTTCCGCATTTACGGGAACACCAAAACTGCCACCATCTCTAAACAAGGTAATCGCCGTGATAAAATTCTTATAGGTATTATAATAGCCATAGGCGTCTATTAACAGTTTTGTATTGATCAACCCCTTATAGCCGAGTTCGTAAGATTCAACACTTTCCGGACGAAGACCTTTCGGATTGAAAGTATAAGGCACCAGCAGGCTGGCATCACCTGTAGCTGTAGGGCTTGCAGCAACGGAGGCCAGGTAGGCATTATAGTCTTTCCTCAGCACACCGGGCCTGGTATCCAGCTCATATTTTTGAATACCCCTTGGCAAGCCCCCAATCAGCCGGGTTTGTCCACCCAAAACCGAAAGGTCTATATATTGGTTTTGGGTAGTCGGGTTCCGGTATCCTGTTTGATAAGAAGCCCGGATGTTATTATTTTTGGCAACGGTTAACACACCGGTAACCCGTGGTGTAAACCTTCCCTCAAAATTTGTACTCTTGTCGTACCGCCCGGCAAGGGTAAGCTTAAACTTATCGTTAAATAGTTTTTTACCCAATTGAGCAAAAGCACCATATTCATGGATGTTGATCTCGTCAGTAAGGTCATCAAAGATCGTCCCGCCTGAACGTAACTGATACAGTCTGGATGAAGCACCGACCTGTAATTCCACAACTTTGTTTAAAGCATTGGTGAAATTATACATTCCTTCATAATGATAAAGGTTGGTTTTATCGTCAAATCGCGCACCATATACACTTTTGGAGGGATCAGTCGGATTGATCACTGTAGAGCTGATATTGGTGTTTATAATTTGATATTTGGTATTTTCGAAATTTGCTGTACCAGGTAAAAACCGTCCCCTTCCGGTGTTATTTGCGGCCGTTCTGGCAATGCCATGCGATGCCTCCGGCGACTGGTTCTGCAGTCTTGCACCAATATAGTTGCCAACATATGCCGGAAACCAGGTACTATTCGGACTCGATACCTCATTGATTGAAACTCCTAAAACGGACGAAATGTACGAATCACCTGAGCGTTCCTGTGTCGTATATCCCCTTATAAAGAAATCTTCTCCCTTCAGTTCCAGTTTGTACTGTCCTATGCTGAAGTTACGCAGCGAATAGCGGTCTGACCCGGTATAAACTGAAGTACCACTTCCCCAGCTCAAATGGGCAATTGCTTCAATTGTATTCGTTATCTTATAATTAAGTGAACCTGATGCTTTCAGCGACTTCGTATTGTAATCTACCAGGTTGACCTCATCATACCCATTTCTGGAAATAGATTGATTTGGCAGTACCGAAGGATTTTTCAATCCGAAATAAAATGGAAGATATTGCGCGGACGTAGCCTGTTTCAAAGCTGCAGGAATAGGCAATCCATTTATCAAGCCAAGATAGGTGGCATAACTTGCACCGGCAGGAACCTGATCCAGCACCGTTTTTGGATTAAAAAGACCACCTGATGCAGCAACAATACCATTGCGCACAGCGGGCTCTATACTACCCTGCACCAGGTTACGCATGTTCTGGCTCACTTCATCTCCGTAAACATTGATTCCATCATAGTTCGGATCCGAATCCCTGTCACCTTCTTTTACGGTGTTACTGACCCGGTCAAAGTTCCTTGAATCGGCACCAAACCAGTCCTTAGCCTGCAAATAGGAGAAAGTAGCCTTAACACCAAACCTGTTGCTCCATGATTTAGCTACACGGACATCCATTTGATTAAATTGCTGCGCGGATGAATTGTCATCATTTACATGGTTTACACCTGTTTTAAACTGAAAACTAACACCCGGATAACTAAAAGGGCTTTTTGATGTCATTAATAAAGTACCATTGATACCTCCTGCACCATATAAAGCAGAAGAAGCACCAGGCAATAACTCCACATTGTCTACATCCAACTCTGATAAACCAATGATGTTACCAACAGAGAAATTCAGTCCAGGAGCCTGATTATCCATTCCATCGAGAAACTGATTGAAACGGGTATTGCCATTGGAATTGAAACCACGGGTATTAATAGATTTAAATGTTAAACTCTGCGTACTCCCTTCAACTCCTTTTAAATTAGTGATTGCATCATAAAACGATGGCCCTGCCAATTCTTTAATGGCAGAGGCGCCGATCCTTTCCACCGAAACCGGTGATTCGAGAATGCGCTCTGGAGTCCTGGATGCCGAAATGACCACTTCCTGTCCGAGAATAGCCGTTGGCTCCAGCTCGGTAGTTAATCCGGACGAGTTGCCAGTTATTTCCCGTTCAACCGGGCTGTAACCCAAAAAGGAAATCACAAGAATGAATGGGGGCTTCTGGCTTGTGGTAAATGAATATCTTCCATTCACATCCGTAGCAGTTCCGATTGTAGTGCCCTTTACAGTGACCCCAACACCTGGTATTGGTTGTTTAGTTAGCTTATCGGTAACCAAGCCACTAATTTCGATACTTTGAGCGTGTGCGGTTAAACCACTAACACACAGCAAAAGTGCACAAATCGCTTTTGTAAACATTTTCTTCATACTTGAGATTTGGTAATAATTTTACATAAACTTAACAAAATTCTTTACATTAACAAATTTTTATTCGACTAATATTTAATTGATAAAACGAATTATTCATTGGATTTCAACTAAGTTTTATGTTAAATTGCCTTAAAAAAATTTCAGCATATCTATGATGAATAAAGTAAAGGCCTCCATTTGCATTATCGTACCTATATTACTGGCATATATTTTCAATACAAAATTCGGCGATGTGCCCCCTGTTTTGAAATTTCTCAATCCCTTCACAGGTTTCTGGCAAAATGCAGAATCATTTACGATAAAAACGAAAAACAAAATCGCCCTGAGCGGGACTTATCAGCAGGTAGATGTGGCGTTTGACGATCGCATGATCCCACATATCTTTGCCCAAAATGATCATGATGTATATTATGCCCAGGGATATGTTACCGCGATGCACCGCCTATGGCAAATGGACTTTCAAACCAGATTTGCGGCTGGCAGAATTTCAGAGGTCGTAGGTAAAAAAGCGATCGAACTGGATAAATACCAGCGTAGAATGGGTATGGTATTTGGCGCAGAACACTCTCTTGCAGGAATGATGGCCGATCCTAAATCGAAAGAAATGATCCTGGCTTATACAGCAGGAATAAATGCCTACATTCAATCTCTATCAAGGGCAAAATTGCCGCTTGAATATAAAATACTGGATTTTAAACCCGAAGAATGGACGCCTGTCAAATGCGCGTTGCTCCTCAAACAGATGTCGGCTGTATTGGCCATGGGTTCAGACGAGTTTTATATGACGAATATCAGAAACAAGTTTGGCACCGATGTAGTTAAAGACCTTTTCCCGGACTATCCTTTCAAAGAAGACCCCATTATTCCCGTTGGTACAAAATGGAGCTTTAAGCCGCTCCCCGTTCCGGATCCGCCGGAGGCTTTTAATGAAGCCATAGCTGGAACCATAAGAACCAGGCAAAAAGAAGAGGGAATCGGGAGTAACAACTGGGCGCTGTCCGGGGCAAAGACAGCCTCAGGCTCACCCATACTTGCCAATGACCCACATCTTGACCTGAGCCTCCCATCAATATGGTATCAGATCCAACTGCATGCGCCTGGTTTAAATGCCTACGGAGTATCTCTGCCGGGTGCCCCGGGAATTGTAATTGGTTTTAATCAGGACATTGCATGGGGAGTAACCAATGTGGCTGCCGATGTCCTGGATTTCTACCAGGTGAAATTCAAAGACGATACCCACAAAAGCTACTGGTACAATAACCAATGGAAAAATACCAGTACACGTCTGGAAACCATTGTAGTGAAAGGCGAAAAAACTGTTGTAGATACGGTTTTTTATACGCATCATGGTCCGGTGGTCTATCTGCAAAAAGTTAAAGATTTCTCCAGGGCAAAGAATATTCCCGTAGGTAATGCCCTGCGATGGATAGCCCATGAGAAATCCAATGAATTAAAGACCTTTTACCTGTTAAACAGGGGAAGAAATTATACTGATTACCGTAAGGCGCTGACCTATTACACGGCACCCGCCCAGAATTTTATTTTTGCATCGGCTGAAAATGATATTGCCATTACTGCCAATGGCAAATTCCCGCTGAAATGGAAAGATCAGGGTAAATTCATTCTCGATGGTACCGATCCAAAAAACGACTGGCAGGGATGGATACCGGCAGCACAGAACCCAACCGTTAAAAACCCGCCGCGAAACTTCGTGAGCTCCGCCAACCAGTCGTCCACCGATCAAACCTATCCTTATTATATCAATTGGGAATTTAGTCCCTATGAACGTGGCAAACGCATAAACGACCGCTTAACGGCAATGCATAAAGCAACGGCAGACAGCATCATTGAGATGCAAACGGACAGCTACAGCATTCACGCTCAGAATATCCTTCCCACCATTTTGGCTATGGTAGACCGGAGCAAGCTCAATGCAACCCAAAAGGAAGCACTCCATTTGGTTGTGGCCTGGAACAAGTATTACGATGCAAAATCTGTGGCAGCCAGTATATTTGACTTTTGGACTAAGCGGCTTCAGTTCAATATCTGGGACGATGAATTTACGATTGCAGCTATCCCGATGCGTTATCCGTCAAGAGACCGAACGGTACAGCTGATTCTCCATGAACAAACCTCCAAATGGATAGACAACAGCAATACACCTGCTAAAGAAACACTTGCAGAACTGGTAAATGAAGCCTTTAAATACAGTTGCGATAGCCTCGAAAGAAGATACGGATCAATCGGGAAATCATGGGAATGGGGCAACGTAAAACACACCCAGATCCAGCATATGGCAAAAATCCCTGGATTTGGCTCAAAAGTACTCTTCACCGGCGGTGGAAAAATGACCATCAATGCGCTGAATGAAAGCAACGGCCCTTCCTGGCGAATGGTCGTCGAGCTCGGTAAAATGCCTAAAGGACATGGCGTATTCCCGGGCGGACAATCGGGTAATCCGGGCAGCCCCTTTTACGATAACATGATCGATACCTGGGCCGGGGGAAAACTGTACGACCTGTTCTTTATGCAAACTGCAGATGACAGCTCTGCCAAAATAATCTCTCATTTAAAAATAGCTAAAAAGTAATATTATGGTATTTATCATCATCATTATCCTCTCCTTTTTACTTCAGCTGGTGTTGCCATGGTGGGTTATTGTGGTCATCTCTTTTGCTACCTGTGGCTTAATTGGAAAAACAGGAAAGATCGCGTTATGGTCTCCGTTTTTTGCCATTTTATTACTCTGGTCAGGAATGGCAATTTTTAAAAGCCTGCCCAACAACAACGTATTGGCTATGAGGGTTGCGGAAATGTTCGGCGTACATTCCTGGTGGCTTATTTTAATACTCAGTGTATTACTGGGTGCATTTACTGCAGCCATAAGCGGCTATTGTGGCTATCATTTCAGAAAAGCGGTATTGGTATCTAAAACAAATTCCTAATTAAAACTATCTTGCGTATTTTTGTGGGGTGACTGATCTGACAAAGCAAATTTTTTCTATCAGCAATACGCAGGAGTTCGAACAAACCTGCCTTGCTATATTTAATCACCAGGCCGCACATTGCCAGGTATACAAATCATACCTCTCACACCTGAGGATAGATCCCAAAGCGATCAGCGGTCCCGAACAGATTCCCTACCTGCCGATCAGTTTTTTTAAAACACATGAAGTGTTGAGCTCGCCCGCAAGTCCGGAGATCATTTTCAGCAGTTCAGGCACAACAGGCGCACTGCAAAGCAGGCACCTTGTCACCTCAGTTAATGTCTATGAGCAGAGTTTTAACACTGCTTTTGAAAAGTTTTACGGAAGGATAGCAGATACTTGTTTACTAGCACTGC
The DNA here is from genome assembly GCA_946478755.1 of uncultured Pedobacter sp. The sequence goes on from CAMLDJ010000213.1 coordinate 6,484, forward strand.
TCCCCTCTTACCTGGAGCGCGATGGTTCATCACTAATTTATATGGTGGATGCTTTATTAAGGCAAAGTAAGCATCCCGACAGTGGCTATTTCCTTCACAATCACGATGAGCTTTATCGCAAACTAAAACAATTGCAATCCGAAAACCAGAAAACCATATTGATTGGCGTGACTTACGCTTTATTGGATTTCATTGAACAGCATAAAATAGAGTTCCCAGATCTGATCGTGATGGAAACAGGAGGCATGAAGGGAAAAAGGAAAGAGATGGTCCGCGAGGAGCTCCATCAGCTACTGCAGGATGGCTTTGGCGTAAATGCCATTCACAGCGAATATGGCATGACCGAACTGTTGTCGCAGGCCTATTCTTCCGGAGCTGGCCTGTTCAGGTGTCCGCCTTGGATGACGATCTGTCTTCGCGACACCAACGACCCTTTAAGTCCAGCGCCAGACAACAGAACCGGCGGAATTAATGTGATAGACCTGGCCAATATCAACTCTTGTTCATTCATTGCCACACAGGACCTTGGCAGGTTATTGCCGGATGGTACATTTGAGGTATTGGGCCGCTTTGATCATGCGGATATCAGAGGCTGCAACCTGCTGATAAATTAACAGGATCTTCGTTCGCCTGAATCCAGCTGACCAGGCGCCCGCAGTGAGCGAATTATTATGAATTGAAAATCAGCAGGTAATAGTTTTTCTTTCCCTTTTGTACGATGATAAACTTATCGTTTAAAAGGTCGCTCATTGTCAGTTTATCAGAAGGGTCTTTCAGCTTCTCTTTGTTGACCGCTACTCCACCACCTTGTATCAATTTCTTTGCTTCTCCTTTTGAATTAAAGACCCCCGATCTCTCCGCAAGCATTGTTGCTGCATCGGTGCCTTCAACCAGCGCTGCTTTAGGGATGCTGAATTGTGGTATACCTTCAAATATCTCCAGAACCCGATTTTCAGATAAAGTTCTGAAAAACTCCAGCGAGCCGTTTCCGAACAAAAATTCAGAAGTTTTCACCGCAGTCTCCAATGCTTCAGCGGAATGCGTCCGGACGGTAATATCCTCCGCAAGTGCTTTTTGCAGTACGCGCAAATGCGGGGCTGCGTTGTGCTCGGTTTCCAGCGACTCTATTTCGGCTTGCGTTTTAAGCGTAAATATCCTGATCCATTTTTTGGTGTCGTCGTCCGATGCATTTAACCAGAACTGGTAGAATTTGTACGGCGAGGTTTTCTCCGCATCCAACCATACCGCACCGCTTTCAGTTTTACCAAATTTAGTTCCATCCGCCTTTTTAATCAGTTGGGTGGTGATGGCAAAGGCTGTTCCTCCATCCTTCCGTCTGATCAGTTCAGTTCCGGTAACGATATTCCCCCACTGATCTGAGCCGCCCATTTGAATCAGGCAATTGTGGTGTTTCCACAGGTAATAAAAATCATAACCCTGGATCAGCTGGTAACAAAATTCGGTAAATGACAGTCCCGAGTCTCCTTCCAGACGTCGTTTCACACTGTCCTTTGCCATCATATAGTTAACGGTAATGTGCTTTCCAATATCCCTTATAAAGGTAAACAGGCTCATGTCCTTAAACCAGTCAGCATTATTCACCATTACAGCGCCGTTTCCTTCATCTTCAAATTTTAAAAATTTGGAAAGCTGACGTTTCATCCCCGCGAGATTATGTGCAACCATGTCTTCTGTCTGAAGATTCCGCTCATCAGATTTCCCGGAAGGATCGCCTACCATTCCGGTTGCTCCGCCTACCAAAGCATAAGGTTTATGTCCGGCGCGCTGAAAATGAATAAGGGTCATGATTTGTGTCAGGTGCCCAACATGTAGTGAATCCGCTGTCGGATCAAAACCGATATAACCTGAGGTCATGCCTTCATTTAATTTCTCTTCCGTACCAGGCATCATATCCTGTAACATGCCTCTCCAGCGTAGCTCTTCAACAAAATTGGTCATTATAATCTACTTTTGTTCGCAAATATAGGAAAAGCTGTGTTATCCTTAAATTTGATGAGGTTTTAAAAACCGCTTATTGAACAATATTCGCTAATTTTAGCAGCATGAACTTCTTATCCCATTTTTATTTTGAAAGAAACAATCCAGATGAAAATATGGTATTGGGAGTTGTCTTGCCAGATTTCATTAAAAATGCCCAAAAGGATTATAACTTATATCCACTGAAGATCAGGTACCTTTTCGAAGAGGAGCCGAACCAGGCTTCGATTTTGAACGGCTGGAAAAAACATATTGATGTAGACCAGCTATTTCATTCTTCGGCCTTCTTCCGGTTTCATACCAATGACCTGAAGAAAATGATAGTGGACTGCTGTGAATATAGTCCGGTGAAGCCGTTCTTCTTAGCGCATATCGGGCTGGAGCTGATTTTAGATCATTTGCTGACTGCAGATGGGCTCGTAAATATCAATACCTTCTATGAACAACTGGCCAAGGCTGACCGAACAGCACTGAACGATTTTCTGCATACCTGTTCCCTGGAGGATACGGAAGTATTCTTCAGCTTTCTCGATAGCTTCATTTCGAGCAAATACTTGCTGAGCTACCAAAAGATGGAGAACATCGCTTACGCGCTCAGTCGCATCTGCATGCGTTTATGGGACAATCCATTTACAGATCCCCAGTTATCCCGGTTAACTGTCCAGCTTAGCCAATTTAAACAAAGCATTAAAAATGATTATCTTTCCATTTTTGATGAAATTGAAAACGACTTAAAGAACAAGTAAAAAATTCCTTCAAATCTAAATCAGCTACTATAGCTAATTTGTATCTTC
>CAMLDJ010000214.1 GCA_946478755.1 uncultured Pedobacter sp.
GGCAGAGAAAATGTTGTACGACAACGGGATATTTGATGTGAAGGTAATGAGTACCGATAAGGCATTGTCGGATCATTATAATCCTGAGGACAAGACAGTAAACTTGAGTACAGATGTATATTATGGGCGCAGTGTAGCTGCTGCTGCTGTAGCGGCCCACGAATGTGGCCATGCGGTACAGCATGCCAGGGCATACCATTGGTTGCAGTTGCGGTCTAACATGGTACCTGTGGTCAGCATTACTTCAAATTTGCTGCAATGGGTATTGATTATAGGTGTGTTACTGATAGCCTTTACTTTTAACCCGGTAGTACTGGGTATTGGTGTGCTGGGGCTGGCTTTAATCACCGTTTTCAGCATTATTGTGCTGCCGGTAGAATTTGATGCGAGTAAAAGGGCATTGGTGTGGTTAAAAAACAATAAGGAAGTGCTGTATACTTCAGAAGAACATCTGCAGGCCAAAGATGCGCTTTGGTGGGCGGCTATGACTTATGTTGTGGCTGCATTGGGTGCCCTGGCAAATCTGTTCTATTATACTTCCATTCTGTTGGGAAGGAACAAATAGATTAATTTAAACGGTAAGGGACAACCAACTCGAATTCCGGTATGTCAACAATAAAATCCTGATTGTCGGCAATCCGGTGCATCAGGTAATTTCCGCTCATGCTGCCCATATCTGTGCTTAAGTTGCAGGCTGATACATAGGAGTGGCTTTCGCCCGGCTCAATTACCGGTTGCTCGCCGACCACGCCTTCACCCTCAACTTCGCGCTGACTCCCGTTTGAATCAAAAATAAACCATTGTCTTCTTTTAAGCTGAATGGTATAGTCTGTTAAGTTCTCAATAGTAATCCTATAAGCAAACATAAAATGTGCAGTAGCCGGATTAGAATGCTCTTCCTGGTAAGTCGTTTCAACTGAAATTTTAACGCCTAATGTAATAGCTGTTACCATTTTAACTGTGTTTTTAATGAATAGTTTTCAAAAATCAGGCCACTTCATTACTGAGGCAGAGATTTTGATATTTATCAGATATTTCGTCTAAGATACTATGAATAGTATCCATATTTTCTTCTTTAACAAGTTGCATTCTATAGGCCTTGAAGTCGGGTATTCCTTTGAAATAATTGGCGTAATGTCTTCTCATTTCAAAAATTCCCACCCGTGGACCTTTCCAGGCAATAGATTTCTCAAAATGGGTTCTACATACCGAGACCCGTTCCTCAATGGTAGGTCCGGGAAGGGTTTCGCCGGTCTTAAAAAAATGTCTTATTTCCCTGAATATCCATGGATATCCGATGGCTGCCCTGCCGATCATAATGCCATCCACTTCATATTCCAGGCGCCAGTCTGCCGCTTTTTTAATGCTGTCTACATCTCCATTCCCAAAAATCGGGATCTTGATCCTGGGATTGCGTTTAATTTCGCGGATCAATGTCCAGTCCGCCACTCCTTTATAGAGCTGTGCCCTGGTACGGCCATGGATGGTTAAGGCCTGAATGCCGACATCCTGTAATCTTTCAGCAACTTCTTCCACATTTTTTGTGGTATCGTCCCAGCCAAGCCTGGTTTTAACTGTCACTGGTAAGTGGGTAGCTTTAACAACGGCTGCCGTCATTTTGACCATTTTGTCAATATCCTGTAATAATGCAGAACCTGCTCCTTTACAAGCGACCTGTTTAACCGGACAGCCATAATTGATGTCCATTAAATCAGGACCGGCCAGCGTAGCTATCTCTGTCGCTTCGCGCATATGATCGATCTCACTGCCAAATATTTGTATTCCGATGGGACGCTCGTACTCAAAAATATCCAGCTTGGCCCTGCTCTTTGCAGCGTCTCTGATCAGTCCTTCCGATGAAATAAACTCTGTATACATCATATCCACCCCACTTTGTTTACATACAAAGCGAAAAGGAGGATCGCTTACATCCTCCATGGGAGCAAGCAATAATGGGAATTCTCCCAGATCAATATTTCCTATCTTTACAGACATTTCTCTATCTTCAAGCCAAATTAATGGTACAAAGGTACAAATTATACAAATAATGAGCTCCATGCAAAAAATCCGTGAAGAAAACAGCCCCTTTGTACAGATCATGATGTTGGTTATTTATGCGATACTTGGGCTGATTTTGGTCAGCATTCTCGCTTTTGCGCTGATATATTTAAATTATGGAGGTTCCATTTTAACCAACATGGACTGGATGTCGGGCACTGACCCTTATTACCTCCCGGCACAAAGAATTTTATTAACTGCCCAGCAAGTCGGACTTTTTGTGGTCCCGGCGCTCTTATTAGCCAAAACGGAAGGACAAAGGACAAACGTATTTTACGGGTTTAAAAAAGCTGATCCATCACATCTTCTGATCGTTTTGCTCCTGATGATCTGCGCCATGCCTGTTTTGGAATGGATCACACAGTTTAATCAGAAAATGGTATTGCCGGAAGCTTTTAAGGACCTGGAGCGCTGGATAAAAGCAGCGGAGGACCAGGGAATGGAGACTACCATGGCCTTGTTAAAAATGGAGCATATCGGAATATTCATCCTCAACCTCGGAATGATTGCCTTATTGCCGGCAATCGCGGAAGAGTTGATGTTCAGAGGTGCTTTACAGCGATCCCTGGGTCGTATGTTTAACAATCCGCATGTGGCGATATGGTTTACTGCCTTTATATTCAGCGCCATCCATATGCAGTTTTATGGGTTTTTACCCCGGCTGTTATTGGGTGCAGCCTTTGGCTACCTATATCTTTGGAGTGGTAGTTTATGGTATGCCATATTCGGGCATTTTATAAATAATGCCTATGCTGTATGTGCGGCGTGGTATATGCAAAAAAACAATATACCTTTGTCTGAAACTGATAAAACGATTAATATTGCCTGGTATGGTTACCTCATCAGTGCGGGGCTGACCTTTTTGCTATTTCGATATTTTAAAAAACAAACTGAATGAAAACAAGGGCAATAACTGCTTTTTTCTTTACCATCGTGATGCTGGGCTCCATTTTTTTAGGTGGCTATACCTTTACTTTCTTTTACCTGATGTTAAGTCTTGCCGCACTGCTGGAATTCTTTAATATGATTAAAACCGCTGGTATCCGGCCGCACAGAAATATAGCATTGTTTGCTGCCGCGCTGATATTTTTGATGACGGCAGGCTATCACTTATTGAAGTTTGAGACCAAATTCATGCTGCTTCTGGTCCCCCTGATCTTTTCCGTATTCATTAGTGAATTGTATAAAAAAGAAAAGATTCCTTTTTCCAATATTTCTTATACGTTCGTCGGCTTTATCTACATTACGGTGCCCTTTTGTTTTTTTTATTCACTGGGCTTTATACAAAGTGAGGCAGCATATAATTTTCATTTTCCGCTGTCGTTTTTACTCCTGCTCTGGGCCAGTGATACCGGTGCCTACCTGTTTGGCGTAAAATTTGGTAAAACACGTTTGTTTGAGCGACACTCGCCAAAGAAATCCTGGGAGGGCTTTTTGGGAGGGATGTTCACCAGCATACTGGTGTCTTATCTGATCTCTTTGTTTTTTACTGAGGTCAGTCCCCTGATATTCGCCGGAATGGCGGTGCTTGTCGTTTCTTTTGGTACCCTCGGAGATCTGGTAGAATCGATGCTAAAAAGAAGTTTGAAGGTAAAGGATTCGGGTAATATCCTGCCGGGCCATGGAGGATTTTTAGATCGCTTTGACGGGCTTTTACTGGCGGCGCCAGTGGTATATGCCTATCTTTATCTGATCCTCAATTAAAATTTTTGATCTTGCCTGAACGGCTATTTCTTCTTTAATGGCTCAAGTAAATACTCCAGTCCATTTAATTTGATCTCGTAAAGTGTGGCAATCATTTCACCTAGTTTTCCCGGAGGAAATCCTTCTTTATGAAACCAAATGAGATAAGATTCCGGTAAGTTGCACAGGATACGGCCTTTATATTTTCCAAAAGGCATTTGCATGGTGACCAGGTCTTGTAATAGCTGTGGGTTCATATTTCTAGGTTTAACTGGCTACCATTTCCAGCATTTCTACGGCTTCGTCTACTGTAGTCAGGTTATCGAAAGCGATACGGAGTGAATCTTTTACCTCTTTTAAGTTGCATAGGCGTGGATGCATCTGCGCAAAATGAAGGATTTTATTGAACATCAGGGAATCAAAAAATGTGGATTGCTTATCTGAAATGAAATACCCCCGAAGGACACCCTTTTTGAAACTCAGCTTTTCAAAGGCTAGTTTTTTGGCTACCCATTGCAGGCGCAATACATTGAGCATGGTTTGTACAGGCTTGGGAACCGGGCCAAAGCGGTCCTTTAAAGATTTTTCAAAAGCTTTCAGCTGTGTTTCGTCCTCTATTTTCGAGAGTTCCGTATAAAGGTTGTACCGCTCCGTAATATTGGTTACATAATCGTCTGGAATATATAACTCCAGATCGGTATCCACTTGTGTGAAATTAACGAAGGGACGTGAAGGCTCATCTTTAAACAGGTCTTTAAATTCATCTGTCTTCAGCTCCTGAATGGCCTCATCCAAAATCTTGTGATACATTTCGAAGCCTATTTCCGCAATAAAGCCACTTTGCTCTGCGCCTAAGAGGTTTCCACTGCCCCGGATGTCTAAATCCCTCATTGCAATATTAAAGCCGCTCCCAAGGTCTGAAAACTCTTCAATTGCACTAAGGCGTTTACGGGCTTCGGAAGTAAGCGTGGATAAAGGCGGACTTAACAGATAGCAGAATGCTTTTTTATTGGAACGTCCTACCCTGCCGCGCATCTGGTGCAGATCGCTCAAACCAAACATATGCGCGTGGTTGATGATGATCGTATTGGCATTGGGAATATCAAGGCCAGCTTCTATAATGGTGGTGGCCACCAGCACATCCTTTTCGCCGTTAATGAAGTCGAGCATGACATCTTCCAGCTGATCGCCATCGAGCTGTCCATGTGCGATGCCTATCCGCGCTTTTGGCACCAGGGTTTGAATGAGGCCACCCAGCTGTGGCAGGTCATTTACCCGGTTATGGATAAAAAACACCTGTCCGCCCCTGTCCAGTTCAAACTGTACCGATTCCTGGATCAGTTTATCATTAAACACATGGAGCTCGGTATTTACGGCCTGCCGGTTTGGTGGCGGAGTGCTCATGATCGACAGATCGCGTGCGCCCATTAAAGAGAAATGTAAAGTGCGGGGTATTGGCGTTGCGGTAAGGGTTAGCGTATCCACATTTACGCGCAAAGCACGTAGCTTTTCTTTAGAGCTTACCCCAAATTTTTGTTCCTCATCAATGATCATGATGCCGAGGTCCTTGAATTTTACATCTTTGCTGAGCAGGCGGTGTGTCCCGATAACAATATCGACCTTCCCATCGGCCAGTTTGGCAAGGGTTTCTTTAACTTGTTTACTGGTTTTAAATCGGTTGATGTAATCTACTGTACAAGGGAAATCTTTCAGACGGCCTGAAAAAGTTTTAAAATGCTGCAGGGCCAGAATTGTTGTTGGTACCAGCACGGCGGCCTGTTTCCCATTTGCTACGGCTTTAAAAGCAGCCCTGATGGCGATTTCGGTCTTGCCAAAGCCTACGTCTCCGCATACCAGCCGATCCATCGGATGTGGAGCTTCCATGTCTTTTTTAACATCGCTGGTTGCCTTTTCCTGATCTGGGGTATCTTCATAGATAAAAGAGGCCTCCAGTTCCGTTTCCAGGTAACCGTCCGGACTAAAAGCAGTTCCGACCTGGGATTTTCTTAAAGCGTAGAGTTTGATCAGGTCGCGGGCAATGTCCTTAACTTTTTTTTTAGTTGTTTTTTTTAGCTTGTCCCAGGCCTCAGTACCCAGTTTATTCATTTTTGGCGCTGTGCCATCCTTACCGCTGTATTTTGCAATGCGGTTTAAGGAGTTGATGTTTACGTAAAGTAGGTCGTTATCTGCATAGACAAGCCGGATCATTTCCTGGGTCTTCCCATTTACTTCAACCTTTTCCAGGCCGGCATACTTCCCTATCCCATGATCAATGTGGGTTACGAAATCACCGGGTTTAAGGTCCCTCAATTCTTTTAAGGTAATGGCCTGACTACGTTGATAGCCTCTTTTGAGTTTGTATTTATAGAAGCGGTCAAAGATCTGGTGATCGGTATAAAAGGCCAGTTTTTGCTGCCCATCTACAAAACCTTCCCTTAATGGGATGTTTACAGGGGTAAACTTAGCTGTTTTATCAATATCGTCCAGTATGGCGTATAAGCGTTCCGTTTGTTTAACGGAAGCGCTAAAAATGAAGTTGTGTATACCCTGCTTTTCGTTTTCTTTCAGGTTATGGATCAGCAAATTAAAGTCCTTATTAAAGGAGGGCTGGGGTTTAGTCTCGAACTGAAGAACGTCATTGGTTTTATAAAAGAACTGTTTTCCAAATTCGACCAGGGGAAAATCATGGAACATGTCTCCGATCATTTTCTCATCAGTAAATGCGAATTTTGGGTCTATCCAGTCCTGGTTTTCCTGTTTTTCTTTGGCAGGTAAGGCTTTCCAGAGCTCAACCGCTTTTTTGTAACCGGTTTTTACGATATCCAGCGTAAATTCAACATCTTTAAACCACAGCTGGGTGTCCTTGTCAATATAATCGAGTATGCTGATGTTGTTCTCGGTCAGGTATTTCGACTGCACATTTGGTATAATAGTCAGTGTTTTGACGTCGTCCACGGACAGCTGACTTTCGATTTCGAAGGTGCGGATGCTTTCTACGATATCGCCAAAAAATTCTACGCGGTAAGGCAGGTCATGAGAAAAGGAGAAGATATCGACGATACCGCCACGAATAGAAAACTGTCCGGGTTCATATACGAAATCGGTACGGTTAAAGTCGTAATCGATTAAAAATTCATTGATAAAATCGATACCAAGTTTTGCATTTAAACTGATTTCGAGCGTGTTTTTTTCGAGTACCGTCCGGTTGATCACCTTTTCGGCGATCGCTTCAGGGTAAGAAACAACAATTCGTCCATATTCAGAATGGTGGTTCAGTTCATTTAATACTTCGGCACGGGCCAGCACATTAGCGGTATCGACCTGTGTAAACTCGAATGCTTTACGGAAGGAAGAGGGAAAAAACAATACTTCTATATCGAGAATGCTTTCCAGGTCGGCCAGAAAATAAGCGGCCTCTTCCCTGTCGGGAAGTATAAATAGCTGTGGCTTATGTAAAAGGAAATAAGTAGCCACGGCAATCGTCGCATCGGCAGAACCCACCAAGCCTTTTAGCTGAATTTTGGTGCCTTTGCCCGCATTAAGGGCCTTTGCCAATGCTATAATGCGCTCATCTGTTTTGTATCTGTTGATCAGGTCGCGAATGTTCACAATGCAAATGTAGGATTTATGGGCGGTTTTAAATGTAACAAACTTTCAACCGATTGATCTAAACTAAAAAGGGCTAAAAAGAGGTTGTGAATAAGGTGTCGGGAAAGATTAGCTATCTTTAAAGGATTGAAGCCTTTTAAAGGCATAAATCCGACATCCGTTGCAGATAAAATTGGAGGGTAGAAAATGAAACTATTGAAGCGTTTGCCTTTCGAACTTTTCTTCTGGATAACAGCTTTGGTATTGCTGGGCACGGCCGATCTGCATGATCATAGCGAAGCAGCACATTTTACCCTTTGTCCGCTAGCCAGTATGGGTTTTACCTGGTGTCCCGGATGTGGAATAGGCAGGGCTATCGGACATTTGCTGCAAGGTGATTTTGGGGCCAGTCTGGAGCAGCACTGGTTTGGTCTGCCGGCCTTAATGATATTATGCTGCAGGATTGTGAGCCTGATCAGAACCAGCTTAAAGACCCATAGAGTAATGAACTTAAAATATAAGGAAGAAAGATATGTTTGATTCACCATTTATGTCGCTGCCGGGCATTACGCCGCAGGAGTATTCGTATTTGCAAAGTGCAACTACGGGATTTAGCGAGCAACAGTTAAGAGGGTTTTTAATGATTTACGGGAGCAAGAGAAGAAATCCGGATGATATGATACTTTATTGTATCCTTGGTTTCTTTGTACCTGGATTGCCAAGGTTTTTAGTGAACCAAATTGGAATGGGCGTATTGTACTTTTTCACGATAGGCCTGTGTTTTATCGGGACGATCATCGACCTGGTTAACCATAAAAGCCTGGCTTACGAGTATAACCAGCGCATGGTTTTTGAAAGCCTGCAAATGGTAAAAATGGGTAACCTCCAGTAATAAATCTGTTGTATATTTAGGGGTATGAAGTTATCTGTTTTAATAAAGCACCTGGAGGCCTTTGCGCCCTCAAATTACCAGGAGGATTACGACAATTCCGGATTGATCGTTGGCGATCCGGATGAGGAGGTACAGGGAGCCCTTGTGGCCTTAGACTGCCTGGAAAACGTAGTGGATGAGGCAATATTGCATCATTGCAATTTAATCATCACCCATCACCCCATCGTTTTTAAGGGACTGAAGAAGCTCACAGGTAAAAATTATGTAGAGCGGGTAGTGCTCAAAGCGATAAGAAACAACATTGCGTTGTATGCGATACATACCAATTTGGATCATGTGCATTATGGGGTGAACGGAGTGATCAGCAGCCGGCTTGGACTTAAAAATACGAAGATATTGAGTCCGAAAGCAGGCATTTTGAAGAAACTGGTCACTTTTTGTCCGACTGCACAGGCAGATATCCTTAGAGAAGCCCTTTTTGCTGCCGGCGCAGGGTACCTGTCCGATTACAGCGAATGCAGCTTTAATGCGGATGGAGTTGGCACTTTTAAAGCCGGCGAGCATACCGACCCTTTTGTGGGAGAAAAAGGGATTCAGCACCAGGAGCCGGAGATCAGAATCGAGACCATATTTAAGGTTCAGGATCAGAGAAAGGTGTTGCTAGCCCTATTTGAGCATCACCCATATGAAGAGGCTGCTTATGACATCTATCCGCTGGAGAACAGGCTGGACAATGTTGGCGCAGGAATGATCGGTTGGCTGGAAGAAGCGCTTGATGGCCCTGAATTTTTGAGGATGCTGAAGGATAATATGGACGCAACGGTCATCAGACATACGCGCCTGCTGCCGAAAAAAATTCGTAAAGTGGCGGTTTGTGGTGGCTCAGGGAGCTTTTTACTGAAAGAAGCCATAGCTGCAGGCGCGGATGCGTTTGTTACAGCGGATTTTAAATACCACGAGTTTTTTGATGCGGATGAAAAATTAGTGGTTGCCGATATCGGACACTTTGAAAGTGAACAATTTACATCTG
>CAMLDJ010000215.1 GCA_946478755.1 uncultured Pedobacter sp.
TGGTATTAAAGAATACATTTTTCATGACCATATTCTTCCCGATGATCAGTTTATCTAAAGCAACTGCTATTAAAAATGGCTTATTAACATAAGTGCTGTCCAATTGATAATTTTCAGAATAAAAGACATAGCCATCGGCACTGACATTAAAAGCATAATTACCGCCTATCGGCATTACGACCAGAAAATCACCCGTCGCGGCAGACGTATATTCGCTGTATTCTGTTTTCTTTGTGCTCAGATCTACAACCTGAACTTTGGCCTCAAGAAATGCTCCGGTTCCTTTGTCGGTCACAATTCCTTTTACATAGGTAATTGGACCTGGCTTTTTACTTTCCGGCATTTTAAATTGATAGATGTCCATATCGCCAAATCCACCTTTTAAATCAGAGGAAAATAGGCCAAGGGTACCGTCTGGCGTTACAATTAAACCAGTTTCTTCATTAAACGTATTAATCGGATAACCCATGTTTTCCGGTTTCGTCCATTGGCCATTTTCGGTGGCGCGACTGAGGAAAATATCTTTACTTCCCATCCCGGGCCACCCATCTGAAGAAAAGTACAGTGTTTTTCCATCGGGATGAATAAAGGGGGTATGCTCATCGTAAGGTGTATTGATTTCCGGACCCAGGTTTTGAGGGGCAGTCCAATATCCGTCAGACGTTAATGTACTTTTCCATATGTCATAACCCCCAAGTCCGCCAGGCCGGTTACTTACGAAATATAATGTGCTTCCATCCGGACTAATCGCCGGTTGCGATTCCCAATAGGATGAGTTAACCGGCGCGCCAAGATTAAATGGTTCGCCCCAGTTTTTGCCGTCCTTGTGACTTACATAAATATCACATCTTCCTAAGCCATCAGGTCTGTTGCAGCCCGTAAAAAATAAATACATGCCGTCCGGAGAGATCGATTGCGCACCTTCATTATATTTTGAAGTATTTATCTTGTCGCTTAAAGGGACAGGAACGCCCCAGGATTTATCTTTCCTGCCGGAAAGAAAGAAGTCTTCATTGCCGTTGATGTTTCTGCTAAAAATGAGCTGGTTGCCATCAGCGGTTACAGAAGGGAAGTAATCACGATGCGCAGAATTGATTTCGGCGCCCATATTTACCGGCTCATATTTCACCGGATGCCTTAATGCATCGATGGCAAACTCACAATCTTTTAAATACTTTTTTGCTCTGTTCAGGAAATCGGGATCAGAACCTTTATAAGTATTGATAAACTGACTGATGTTCTTTAACGCATTCGTATAATCGCCTGTATATATTCCCACTTCGGCAAAGCCATAATAAATACGTGGATCCAGATTGCCGCCCAGGGCTATCGCGCTGGTATAACTTTGCTTGGCCAGCTCATAGGATTTAAGCCGGCGGTTGATGTCTGCAAGCTGTACAAATGCAAACTGAAAGCTGGGGTCTGCTTTTACCGCTTCCCGCAGCAAAAGCCGGGCTTGCTCATAATTATTGCTGATCAGCTCATCCTGTGCCTTATCAAAACTAGCCTGGGCCTTTCTTACTGTGGAATTTTGGGCAACAGCATAGGGAATGATAAAGCATAAAGAAAGTAAAAGCGTAAATTTCTTCATCATGCTACAATAGGTTTTTAAATGTAGCGAAAAAATCAATAATGCCGCTATGGGATGTTTAAAAACTTATGGGTTTGCAGGGAGATTTCCCATTTTGGATTGGCCATTACGTAATCGATAATCAGCGGCGTAACTTCCTTCGATTTAGACCATTCAGGCTGCAGATAGAGTTTACAATCCTTTGAAACGGTCTCTGCATACTTTTCAGCCCATTCAAAATCACTTTTATTAAATACAATAACTTTAAGCTCATGGGCAAAAGGCGTAATATCAGGGCGGGGGGCTTTAAACTTTTTAGGTGACAAACAGATCCAATCCCATTCGCCCGAAAGCGGGTAGGCGCCTGAAGTCTCAATAAATGTCAATATCCCTTTATTGCGCAGTGCCTTTGTCAGATAATCAAGGTTATAAATTAAAGGTTCACCACCTGTGATCACCACGGCTTTACCAGGAAAGCTGTCTGCTTTAGCAACGATGTCATCAGCTAAAGTAAGCGGATGTAACTCGGCATCCCAGCTTTCTTTTACATCACACCAGTGGCAGCCTACATCGCAGCCACCCAAACGGATAAAATAAGCGGCTTTTCCGGTGTTAAATCCTTCTCCCTGTATCGTGTAAAATTCCTCCATTAAAGGAAGCAATGTGCCGTCTTCTGGTATTTGATGTGCCATATTTAAGAAAGGCAAAGGTAAAATAAATATCCAATCAAAATTGGAATATATGTACCTTGACCATAATATATGACCAACCTATGAATAAGTTGAAGTGGCATAAAATTGACGTAGCTATTCAGGAAGAGGAGTTTGTTAAGCAGATTAATATTGATGGAAAAAAATTATGCCTGGTAAAACATCGTCAGGAATATTTTGTGGTACAGAACTATTGCCCCCATGCTGGTGGTGTCCTCAGTGGTGGCTGGTGTAAAAACGGCCATCTGATCTGTCCGGTCCACCGCTGGGAATATGACCTGCATACAGGCAGGGGCGCGGAGGGGCAAGGGGATTACATAGAAATGTATCCGGTAGAAATAAGGGCCGATGGAATCTATGTCGGTTTAAAAGAAAGCTGGATTAAAAGGCTATTTGGGAGTTAATTGGCAGAGATTTTAGCTGTAAATCTCGCCCTTTGCAGAAGCCAGCGTGTTTTTAAGTAAACCAACAATCGTCATTAAGCCTACACCTCCCGGAACAGGGGTGATCCAGGAAGATTTTGGCGCAACGTTTTCAAAATCTACATCACCATATAATTTATATCCTGACTTTGTTTGATCGGAGGTTTCGCGGTTGATTCCTACATCGATTATAATTGCTCCTGGTTTTACCATATCCGCAGTAACGAAGTTCTTTCTGCCAATAGCTGCAACAATGATATCTGCCTGAAGGGCCAGTTCTTTTAAGTTGGTAGTTTTACTATGGGTAAGGGTAACGGTGCAATTTCCCGGATTGGCATTGCGCGCCATTAATATGCTCATCGGGCTTCCTACAATATTGCTGCGGCCTACAACCACACAGTGTTTACCGGCAGTATCGATCTGATAAGCCTGCAACATCAGCAAGATGCCATAGGGAGTGGCAGGGATAAAGCAGGGCAGGTTACGCATCATTCTGCCTAAGTTTACGGGGTGAAAACCATCGACATCCTTACGGTAATCTATCTTTTCCGTTACTTTTTCCGGATCTATATGTTTGGGAAGAGGAAGCTGTACAATTAGGCCATCCACACCAGCGTCCTGATTAATTTCCTCGATCTTTTGCAATAATTCTGCTTCAGTTACCATAACATCATAACGCACTAAAGAGGATTGAAAACCAACTTTTTCACAGTTTTTCATTTTACTGGCCACATAGGTTTCACTGCCACCGTCATTGCCAACCAAAATTGCTACCAAATGTGGCTTTCTACCGCTTTGAGCTAAGAAGTCAGCAGCTTCGGCTGCTATTTCCTGTTTTATTTTTTCCGATGCGAATTTTCCGTCGAGTAATTTCATTTTAGTAGTTGGTAGTTAGCATTTAGTATTAAGTATTTAGTAGTTAGCATTTAGTAGTTAGTATATAGATATGAGTTTGAGATTTAGCTATTTGGAGGTAAATGTTGGTAGGTCAAAACTGACTAACTTAATACAAGGGGTAGCAAAAGAAGCACTCTGTCTAAATACTAACTACTAACATCTAATTTAATCCAGTTTTAACACGGCCATAAAGGCTGTTTGGGGAATTTCAACGTTGCCTACCTGACGCATGCGTTTCTTTCCCTGCTTTTGCTTTTCAAGTAATTTACGCTTACGGGAGATGTCACCGCCATAACATTTTGCAGTAACGTCTTTACGTAAAGCACTGAGCGTTTCGCGCGCAATAACTTTTGCACCGATAGATGCCTGAATCTTAATCTCGAATTGCTGACGGGGGATTAATTCTCTTAGTTTTTCACAAATTTTCTTTCCAAAATCATAAGCATTGCTACGATGGATCAGTGAAGACAAGGCATCAACAGGTTCTTCATTTAATAACATATCCAGTCGTACCAGATCCGATTTACGATAACCAACCTGGTGATAATCGAAGGAGGCATATCCTTTAGAAATCGTTTTTAGCTTATCATAAAAGTCAAAAACGATCTCTCCCATGGGCATTTCAAAAACGAGCTCCACCCGATCAGAGGTCAGATAAGATTGATTAACGATGATCCCTCTTTTCTGAATACATAGTGACATTACCGGACCAACAAATTCGGCTTTGGTAATGATATTTGCTTTGATAAAAGGTTCTTCTACCGAATCCAGTTTACTTGGGTCCGGCAAATCTGATGGATTGTTTACGATCACTTCAACGCCCTTGGTCGTGTGTGCAATATACGATACGTTGGGTACAGTAGTAATCACTGTCATGTTGAATTCGCGCTCCAGGCGTTCCTGGATAATTTCCATATGTAACATTCCGAGGAATCCACAACGGAAGCCAAAGCCGAGGGCAGCAGAACTTTCCGGTTCGAAAACGATAGAGGCGTCATTCAACTGCAATTTGTGCATCGCCTCACGTAATTCTTCAAATTCATCAGTATCAACAGGGTAAATACCAGCGAAAACCATTGGCTTAACCTCTTCGAATCCTTGTATTGATGATGGTGACGGCCTGTCAACGGTAGTGATGGTATCACCAACTTTTACCTCGCGGGCTTCCTTAATTCCGGAAATGATATAACCTACATCGCCTGTTTTAACGACATTACGTGGCGACATATCCAGTTTCAGGATACCAACTTCGTCGGCCAAATATTGCTTGCCCGTATTAATGAATTTGACTTTATCACCCTTTTTAATTTCACCATTTACTACTTTATAATAAGCAATAATTCCCCTGAACGGGTTAAAAACAGAGTCGAAAATCAGTGCTTGCAAAGGCGCATCAGCGTCACCAACCGGAGCAGGAACGCGGTCTACAATGGCTTGAATGATATCTGGAATACCCATGCCGGTTTTTCCAGACGCAGGAATGATCTCCTCACGTTTACAGCCGATTAAATCAATGATCTGATCTTTTACTTCCTCGGGCATTGCCCCGGGTAGATCCATCTTATTTAGAATCGGAATGATTTCGAGGTCGTGCTCTAAGGCTAAATATAAGTTTGAAATCGTTTGTGCCTGAATCCCCTGAGATGCATCAACAATAAGCAGGGCACCTTCACATGCTGCAATGGAACGGGAAACTTCATAAGAAAAATCTACGTGTCCGGGCGTATCAATCAGGTTGAAATTGTATTCAATATCACCAACCTTGTAATTCATTTGTATGGCGTGACTTTTTATGGTGATCCCACGTTCACGTTCTAAATCCATAGTATCAAGCAACTGGGCCTGAGCCTCGCGTTGACTAATGGTTTTAGTATATTCCAGTAAACGGTCAGCTAAAGTGCTTTTGCCGTGATCAATATGTGCAATTATGCAAAAATTACGTATGTGCTTCATCAGTGGCGCAAATATAGCATTTTGCCTTGATTATACGATATCAAACTCATCGGCATCTTTTAGAAAAGGGAAACTTTGTCGTGTTTTTATAAGCTCCTCATAACCAATGGTGAAAGTATAGAGATCTTCGTCTTCAGGTTTATAGTAAATTGTTTTGCCCATTGGGTCAATACACATGGAATAACCGCTATGGTAAACCTCTTTTCCGTCATGACCAATTCTATTGACAGCGACCACATAACTTTGGTTTTCAATTGCACGTGCGGGAATAAGCGCTTTCCAATGTGCGGATCGCTTATCAGGCCAGCTGGCTATTAATAATAAAATGTCGTATTCTTCATTTTGGTTACGAAGCCATACCGGAAAACGAAGATCATAACAAATTGCGAGGCGTATCTTCCAGCCTTTTAGCTCAACAACAACCTTATTTTTTCCTGCAGTATAGGTTTTGTCTTCATCTCCCAATCCAAACAAATGTCTTTTGTCGTAATGGCTGGAACTACCATCAGGGAGCATCCAGATTAAACGATTATAGAAGTTTCCATTCTCCTTAATGATCAGGCTTCCGGTTACTGCACATTCGTATTTCTCTGCTATCTGCTGCATCCACTGCATTGTTTTTCCGTTCATTTCCTCGGCAAGTTCAGTTGCATTCATAGTAAAGCCGGTGTTGAACATTTCAGGTAAAACAATCAGATCTGTTTTTTCCTTTACGCCCAACGAAAGTCGTAATGCCAGATTTTGCAGGTTTTTATCAATGTTCTCCCAGAATAGGTAGGCCTGAAAAATAGTAATTTTTAAATTATGTGTATTTGAGTAGTTTGGACTGTTCATTATTCTAATTTATAGGGATTAAATTATAATTTCATTAGTCTTTCAACGGCTTTTTCCAGCGTTTCTTGTTTTTTTGCGAAACAAAACCTCAATATTTGGTAATCAGTATTTTTCATATAAAAGGCTGAAACAGGGATACTTGCTACACCGTATTCCTTAACCAGCTTCAATGCCATATCTGTGTCCTTTTCTTTGTTTAGGTGTGCATAGCTAACGCATTGGAAGTAGGAACCATTACAAGGTAGTAATTTAAAGTTAGTTTCTAAAAGCAGATTACGGAAGAAATCCCGTTTCTGCTGAAAGAATGCAGATAGGCTCGTATACGTTTCCTTGTCTTTAAGATAATTGGCAATCCCCATTTGCATAGGGGTGTTTACACTGAAAACATTAAACTGGTGAATTTTTCGAAACTCCTTCATCAATTGTTCAGGTGCCAGGCAATAACCCAGTTTCCAGCCTGTGGTATGTAATAGTTTTCCAAATGAAGCCGTAATAAAGCTTCGTTCCCTTAATTCAGGATATAAAGCAATGCTCTGATGTCTACGTTCGTCAAATATGATGTGTTCATATACCTCATCACTTAAAATGAGAATATCGGTGTTTTTTGTAAGTTTAATCAGTGCTTTGATATCCTTTTCGCTTAAGATGCATCCTGTGGGATTTTGCGGACTGTTCAGGATAATCATTTTAGTGTTTGCCGTGAATAGCTTTTTAACCATTTCCCAATCTATTTCATAATTGGGAGGAGTCAGTTCATAGGGCTTAACCAGTCCACCTAGTAATTTAACTGCCGGAGCATAGCAATCATAGGCAGGTTCGAAAATAATCACCTCATCACCAGAGTTGATACAGGAGCTTAAAGCCGTAAAGATGGCCTGTGTAGCGCCTGCGGTAATTGTTATTTCTGTATCCGGATGGTAGCTGGCACCATATAGATCGCTTACCTTTTCGGCAATTAGCTCTCTAAGCAGTGGTAGGCCCGGCATTGGCGCATACTGATTGAAGCCTTTTTGCATGGCATCCGTAACAAAATTTAATAGTTTAGGATCACAATCATAATCGGGAAAGCCTTGTGATAGGTTGATGGCATTATGTTCTTCTGCCAGTTTCGACATTACGGTAAAAATCGTGGTGTCTGTGTATGGTAATTTTGACTGTATAGATATCATGTTGTAACGAAAATAGAAATAATATTTTATCAGCTTATATCAGATTTATTTAATAATTTCAGCCTGCTATGAGTTTTAAAACAAAAGAAAGCAAGTTGTTGCTCGTTCTTGGAGCTTTTTTTGTGGCTAATGCCATTTTATCGGAGTTTATTGGCGTAAAAATTTTTACTGTCGAAGGAACGCTCGGTATTAAACAATTTGATATTAGTTTACTCGGGGTGCCTGATTTGTCTTTTAATATGTCGGCTGGTGTATTGACCTGGCCCTTGATATTTATTATGACCGACATCATTAATGAGTATTTTGGTGTTAGGCAGGTGCGCTTCTTATCTGTTTTGACAGCTATCTTGATTTCCTATGCCTTCATTGTTGTAGGGGGGGCTATGCGCCTTACACCTTCAGGTTTTTGGGTAAACCAGACGATTAATGGCCAGCAGGTAAATATGAACGCTGCATTTGCGGGAATATTCGGCCAGGGGATGTGGATCATTGTGGGTTCGATAGTTGCTTTTTTGATAGGACAGATTGCAGATGTGATGATTTTTCACCGGATTAAAAAAATCACCGGGGATAAGGCGCTATGGCTGCGGGCAACCGGATCAACATTGGTATCGCAATGTGTAGACAGCTTCGTGGTGATCTTTATTGCATTTTATTTAAATCCACAATACCACTGGAGCTGGCAAATGGTCGCAGCCATTGGCCTGGTCAATTATACGTATAAGTTTATTGTCGCTATTTTAATGACCCCAATACTGTATATTGTGCACGGCATTATCGACAATTACCTGGGTAAAGATCTTGCGCAACGCATGATAAAAATGGCAGGAAGGAGATAGGAAAGGTCCTGATATCTCCTTTGGTCACCTTCAGTTGCTACCATCTCCTGACTTCCAGTATTTTGAATTCCTGGATACCGTCTGGCATTTCCCAAGTGATGCTGTCGCCGGTTCTATATCCGAATAAAGCGATGCCTATAGGAGCAAAAACAGAAACCTTCTGTGCTTTTATGTTTGCTTCTTCGGGCATGACCAGTTTAAAGGTAAATTCCTTTCCGGTTTTTATATCGGCTATCCTTGCTTCAGATTTTAAACAGACTACATCCGAAGGAAGTTCGTCTTCGGCGTAAATGGTCGCAGCTTTTAGCTCAGCCTGAAGCTTTTCTTTGTTGTAGGCACTCATATTCGATTTTTCTAAATGTTCTCTTAATAGTTTGAAGTCGCTCTTTGATAAGGCTAATGATTTTGTTTCCATAATGTTGTGTATGATAAATTGATTTGTTTAATGGATTAAAGAAATGCCAACATAATTTAACCCGCTGCACTGGCTGGCTGCTTTAGTTCAGAAATTAGTATAGCATGCTGATCAGAAAATTTCTGAGCCCCTGAATCGAAGAAGGAAAGGAAAGGATTCGGGGCTTAAATAATAAAGTCTTTACTCGTAGTTCGGAAAGTAAAGCCCAAAGGATAGTTTTCTC
Organism: uncultured Pedobacter sp.; assembly: GCA_946478755.1. Next base: position 9,033 of record CAMLDJ010000215.1, read on the forward strand.
TAAAAAACTTTTTGAACAGGGTGTAAGCCTGCAACTGACTTTTGTTGTAAGTCGCCATTATTGCTTTATATGTTCCTGTTTGTTCCACTTCCACTAATGTCGGCAGCTTTTTTTTAAATTCAAAGCAAAACGGATATTATGACATTTTTATCCTTTTATCAAAAATAAAAGT
>CAMLDJ010000216.1 GCA_946478755.1 uncultured Pedobacter sp.
CTGGGCGATAAAGTCATTGATCTTTCCTGTTTTTTCGGGGCCTGACCCATTCTCGATGACATGGACGATAAGCAGCTCTGCATTGAATGCCGCCGCCAGCCCCACAAGGGACTGAATGGCCTCGAAGTCTGTTGTGCTCAAATCGGTTGCGAACGCGATCTTGGTAAGGGGGCTGAATTTTATATTTTTGGGTATGAGCATCAGGGGTAGCTGCGCAGCATCTATCATGTCTCTGGTACTGCTGCCTAGAAAAAACCTCCGCATATCCCCTGCACCGGAAAGCCCCATCACTGCCAGATTAACCCTGGCGGTCAGAACTGCTTCGCGGACAAGATCCGAGAGGTCACCCACCTCTGCTTTTACAGAAACTTTGGGAAACCCTTTACCGGGAAGACTGTTGGCATCTACGATCAGATTAGCAAAGTCTTTCAGCGCTCTTTTGCTCTGGCTAATGACCGAATCATAGTCCATTGGCCATACCATTCCACCTGGGATGGGCTGCGAGAGTGGAACGGTAACGGCATTGCAAAGTACCAGGTTAGCCTTAACCCTTTTTGCAAGTTCAAATGCATAGCGTGATGCATTTTCAGCAGATTCCGAAAAATCGGTCAAAGCAAGTATTGTTTTCATGGTCTGGATATTTATCAATTTTTAGCTGCTGGGCAACTGCCCGGCCATGCAATATGCGCCCAAGTTCAGAATTTGTCCTTTTTCCGGCGATGATATTTATCATACCTGAATATGTTTTTGATCAGTGGAGCAGATTCAAAACCGATATATCTTGATGATAGGAGTTCCCAGCAGACTAAACCTGGGCTTTATTTTTATTACTTAGATGCCCTACTTCTCCATTTGACAAGTTCAAACCATACAACAGAAACAAACCCTAAGACAATGCTAATCAAGAGTCTGGATAAACTAAGAGACTGAAATCCGAAAAACGATGCCAAGGGCGGTAAGTAAATCAACGCACCTGAAATAGCAATGGTAATGGCTATAATAATGGGTACAAGGTTATTCTTATACCGTATGGTAGTAAAAAGCGAGTAGAAAAACGAGCGGTTGACCAGCGTGAGCGATATATTTGCGGATATCAGGCAGCTGAACACCATGGTGCGGGTGATGGATTCATCAGCACTGTCATTTATCGCATACTGATATGCCGCAAGGGTTCCCGCAGTAATGAATAACCCCTGAATGATGCTTATGGATAGTTCTTTCCAGTCAAAGAAGGTAGAAGTCAGGGGTCTGGGTTTTTGCAGCATTGTATTTTTCTCGATCGGCTCATTCTCATAGATTATAGAACAGGTGGGGCCCATAATGAGCTCTAAAAAGATGATATGAACAGGCGAGAAAATATTGGGATAAATCCAGCCCATTGCCAACGGTATAAACACGGTTAATATAATGGGAATATGAATGGATATAATATACTGTATAGCCTTTTTTAGATTTGCATAAATGCGCCTGCCCATCGCCACCGCATCCACCATCTTGGATAAATCGTCCTCGAGCAATATCAATGAGGCCGCCTGCTTGGCAATTTCAGTTCCTTTTTTACCCATGGCGATACCAATATGTGCAGCTTTCAATGCAGGTCCGTCATTCACCCCGTCACCGGTCATGGCTACTATTTCTTTATTGGCTTTAATGGCATTGATGATTTTTAGCTTGGCCTCAGGAAACATTCGGGTAAAAATATTTACGGATTTAACTTTTTCACCAAGCTGTGCTAAGGAGAGCGACATCAGCTCATCGCCGCCTATACAATCTTCAGCACCCCTGAAACCAATTTGCTTTGCAATGGCGCCTGTGGTTTGTGCATTATCGCCTGTGATAATCTTAACAGAAATACCCGCAGCGTAAAAGGCATCCAGTACAGCGCTGATGTTTTTCTTTGGCGGATCATAGAAAGCAAGGAGACCTTTAAATGAAAATTCATATTCCTGCTGGTTTTTTGGAAAATTATTCCCTTCAAAGCTCGCCTCTCCTACCGCCAAAACGCGGTAACCTTCTTTAGCTAAAGAAAAAATCGCTTCATTGACGTTCTGTTTTTGGATCCCGCTGAGGTGACTTACCATCATAAGCGCTTCCGGAGCCCCTTTAGCTGAGATAATCCGCTGTCCATGGGAATTTTCAAACAGGTGGGTCATCATCGGGGGCTTCCCTCCCAGCGGATACTCATGAATCATATGGAATTCTGCGCGCTCATCTTTTGCTGAATTTTTCAGATAGGCATCATGTAGGGCGACTTCCATCGGATCGAAAGGTATGGGTTCACTGGCCCACATGCCCAGGGTTAAGATTTCCTGGCTGGCCGAATCGAATAGATGATCTTCTACATCACAGATTTGATTGGTCTGCAGGGCATATATTTTTGTCAGGCTCATCCTGTTCTCGGTCAGGGTTCCGGTTTTATCGGTACAAATAATTGAGGCACTGCCAAGGGTCTCAACGGTTTTCATTTGCTTGACGATGATCCCCATGTTCATCATACGCCAGGCACCCAATGCCATAAAGGTTGTAAATGCCACCGGAATTTCTTCCGGCAAAATGCTCATTGCCAGTGTCAGGGCTTTGATCAGGCTGTCCAAAATATGCGGAAAGCGGAGGTAGTTTATTAACCACACGGCGAGGAATACAATCCCACCAACCATTACCATTTTTTTAACAAAACTGTTTATCTGCAGCTCAAGTGGTGTTTTTTCTTCTTTTATAGACTCCAGGCTTTTCCCGATCCTGCCCAGTTGGGTTTTATTTCCGATAGCCTGTACCGTGGCAATAGCAAGGCCGCTTGCAACGGTGGTTCCGTGAAAAATTAAATTTCCGTCTGAAGAGCTGTCTTTATAAACAGCCAGAGATTCACCGGTGAGTACGCTTTCATTAACAGAGAAATCATTAGCATGAACAATCACTGCGTCAGCCGTTATTGATTTCCCTTCTTCAACCATCAGGTAATCCCCGATAACGAGATCCGCTGAGCTTATCTCCTGCACCTCCCCGTTTCTAATCACACTGCATTTGGGTTGCGAAAAATCCTGTAATTTTTTCAGGGCGTTTCGGCTCCGCGAATCCTGAAAGAGTGAGATGGTTGCAACAATTACTACTGCAAGGAAAAGAAAAATACCATCACCAGGTTTTCCGGTGAGAAAATAAATCAGGGAAGCGGCCAACAACAAGATAACCATTGGCTCCTTTATGATTCTTTTCAGGGCATCCAGGAAGGCGTTTTCCTTTTTATAGGACAAGACATTTCTGCCGTACTTTTCCCGGGAGGCTTTTACCTGAATATCGCTCAAACCGCTAAGCCCAAAAGTATTGATCTTCATTATCAGTGAATTATTTTTGCAACGTTTTATAACACTATTTTAGTTCAATCAAAAAAAATCCATGATCGATTTTACCCACTGCTCTTCAGATATTAAAGAAGCGAAAGAAGAAATATTAACCTAAAAGCAGAATAAGCATGATGAGATTGAAAAGAAGGGCGTTCAGGGGATATTCACCAAACCTTGACACATTTTTTTTGTATTTTTTTATTTATTAATACCCCATTATATTTTTCCAATAATCTGATGTAGCGCGCTATCCAGTATCTGACTTCCGCATCTTCTGCGATTGACGAAACGGATATATCTAATTCGGGCTCAATAGATTGAACCGAGAACCCGTAAATTTCCTCTAAAGCCATAACAGAGTTTACTCCAATGGTATTTTCAATCTTTACAATGGTCAAAGCATCAAGATTTTCTTCCTTGAACCATTGATATACCGTTGGACGCGATACTTTTAATTTACGCGCCAGTTTTGATATTCCAAAACCACTCCGGCGTACACTCCGTTCCAGCAGAGCCCCGTAATTTTTGATCATCATTTTTACTGATTTTGATTTAGCTGCCTTAGCCCATAACAAAAGGTATGTCATTTCAAATTTATCACTTGAGTAAAAAAGAAAATATGACCTAAGTCATTATAATAGATGATTTTGATACAAAGAGCTTTACCCAGCAGTTATAAGCTCCGCAAAACCGGAGATTATCTCAGCAGGCTATTTTTCAGATACATTTTAAATCGGCAATTTGCTTCAGATTTAACAAAATTAGCTAAGCGCATTTGCAGACTTGAATAACCTAAGCGAAAAAAAGATTCTCAACAGGCCTGAGGTAATAAATAAAAGGGCCATCCAGGAGACAATGTTGATCATGCCCATAAGCGGATTATCAAGGATTAAAAAAGAAAAAATGAGGATAACCAGGCCAGGTATTAGAAAGATAATCCAATGCCGACCTGAATATGCTGCAGTACCTAACGACCTTCCTATTTCCATAAAACCCCTTAACAGTAACCAAATTCCAATCAAAACAGGTAAAAGGATCATGGTGAGCATAGGGAAATAAAACAGGTAAGCTGCTAATGCAATATCTATGATTGCCCCGCTCAATAGCCATAACCAACCTGAAATCCTTCTGCGAAATGTAAATGCCAGATATAAATGAAAAAAACCAGATAAACATAAGCCCGTGGCCAAGATTAGGCTTAATGAGAAGTATGCCTCTGATGGGCTTATGAGTACATAAATCCCTATAAGTATCATCATTATTCCTGAAATCAACATCATCGGAAGAATTGGCCTTATACCCTTTATTGAATGTTCCTTTTTCATAATTTATAGATTTTAAGCCCCTGGTATCGAAGAAATATGCATAATGAAGCTGGAGTATATACTTTAAGTCTTCCAAAAATTGAATACTGAAAAAATCCAGAATGGCGGTCACAATATTTACAGCGCAAATAACCCTTTGACAGGTCATGATGAATTACCGAGGTTTTCGAAAAATCTTGAACCGTATACAAAATTACAGCATCTGCCCGGAACAGTTATGATTCCAATCAACCTGCGGGATGATACTGGTCAGCATTTGCAGCATTATTTTTAGCCATATTTATTTTATAAACAGGAAAATCATGAACACCAAGAAAAAAACATCTGCAAAGATGATCCTAATGCTTACAGAATTCAGCAACAGGGATAAAAACGCTACAGATGCAGCGCTAAAACTCGCTGCAAAACTTGGGCTGAACCTGATGCTTTTGCACGCCTACCCCTTAACAGGTAATGAGCAGTCGAGTGCCCAAATGGAGAACACTAAATACCTATCAGAGATCGACAGGCACTTTGAAAGTGAAAAGAAAAGGCTGCTGGAGCTATTAAAAATAAATCACGAGAGCAGTTTTCAGCCCATCATCAAAAGCTGTTCGGGTGAGGGCAGTTTATCTGACAACGTCTGCGGAATACTTGAAAAAGAAGATATCGTTATGATCGTTATGGGGGGACGTCCGGCAAGGAACAATGACTACCTTTTTTGCACAGAAATCGACGAGATACTCTATAAAACGCATCGTCCGGTGCTCATTATTCCGGAAAAGATAGGCCTGGAGATTTAATTATTTGGGTAATAAGAAATTTAAGTCATTCTTTTAACAGCGAAGTCCCGGAAGAATCCGCTGTCCACTCAGAACATAAAGATTCCAAACTAATGCTTCCCGCTGCGATTTGCAGGGATTTGAGAACTGTTGGCAACAGTTGTGCCTACAGCTCCTGCTTCAGCCTTTAAGCAATGGGAAGATGCCAGAATCCGGTTTTCTTTAACGGGAATGGCCTAAACTTTTTATCAAGCAGTTCAATCTTATCATAAAACAGGCCCATTTTGTTTATGCTTGTTTCTTTTCTGGGGCTGTTATCTATTTCTGTCAGAGGCAGATATCAGGGGGAAGCCCGTTCATCCGCTTCCGCTATTTTTTGGTTTCTGCAAGCTGAACCTTTGAAGGAAACATCATTTGTTCCAGCGCAGCATCTCTTTTATAGATGTCAGGGTAAGACCTGAACATGCCATCATCGATCTCGCAGGTAAAATAGGTAATCTTTATAGGTACGGGATGAGTTAAAGTGAAATTTCTTCTTTGCATTTTTTCAAGTGATTCATTCATTTTCGGTACCCTGTTTACCGCTCCATCATATTCCAGAAGTAACTTGGCCAGGCGGTCTGCATTTTCTACCCGGACACAGCCGTGGCTGAAAGATCTTGACTCTTTTTTGAAAAGTTTTTGTTCCGGTGTATCATGCAGGTAAATATCAAAACGGTTCGGAAATCTAAAGACAATTTTTCCCAGTGCATTATCACATCCCGGTGACTGCCTTGCAAGGTAAAGACCGGGCTGTGCAGATATTTCCTGCAGTTTATTCCGGGTAATGACTATATAATTACCTTTTAGATCGTAAATCCCATAGTGGTTATTCTTCAAGTAATTGGAGTCCTTTAACGCTTTAGGCAACAGTTCTTTTGCAAAAATCTTTTGAGGAACTTTCCATTCAGGTGCCGTGGTCATGTAATTAACCTGGCTTTCAAGCTCCGGTGTCGGGGTAGAAGGTTTTCCTACTACGGTCTTGAAAAGTATGATGCTATCCCCGCGCAGAAGTTTAAGTGAATAAGACGGGATATTAATATGGATATAATACTCCTCACCGGAATTTATCCAGCGCATCCTTTCCATGTTGATCGCCATTTTCCTGGCATCGCCTTCGGGAAATTCGTAGCAATCGTCGATGTACTGTCCTTTTACCAGATGCAGATAATCCTGCAGGAGCCTGTACATCTGCATTTTTGGTTGTGCCGAGACTACCGCTTCCATGAAGTCCCTTGCATGAAGGGCACCAGTTAAATGCGCCACCGGATCAAAGCCGCTCTGCTTGCCCTCTTCCAGAACCTCAGAGGTATAGACAGGATTAAACTTACCATAGTGCAGGTGGTTAACCAGGGTAATGAGCGCATCGGTTAAATAAACATCAAAATTACTCTTCTCCTGTGGATTGGACTGTGCCTGCACCAGTGGCTTTAAAAGATTATAGGTCAGTTTACCGGGATGAAAATCATCTCTGTTCAATCCAAACTGAAGTACACAGTCCATTAAAAGCATCGATTTATAAATCTCCGACTTCACCGTGTCCGGTTTCACCCAGATCATGGAGAATCTTTGATTTTTGTAGAACCGCTCAACCAGTTTGGGATAGTTCAGCCGGGGCGATATTTGAGAAATCGCAATTTTGATATACGTGGAATCAGCCAGGGCTATTTTATGTTTTGAGTGATTAGTATCCCTTTCCGATGGCGCGCATGCAGGCACTGAAGCCGAAAAGCCGCATAAAAGTGTACAGGAGATAATTGTTCTCCTTAACAGGTTTTTCAGGAAATAAAAGTTCTGAGTTTTCATAATGAACTGTCTTATGTGGTAAAACTCCCAAGAATCTGCATTATAAATAATGATCTGGATCATTACGTGTGCTGATTATCAACACTATAATACAAAATCGATCACTAACGCTCAAATAGCCAGCTAAAGGGACGGATTTTTCTTGCTTTTTGCAGGCCGAATTTTTTGATGCTATGCAGCTTGATGAACTCCTCGGCCTGAGAAATATCGTCGGTGATCAGAAAAAGACTGAGGTCAGTTTCGCTTATTGTCCCATTCTCCCTCATTTCAGCAATATGGCTCAATAGATTTTTGTGAAACTCTTTTCCAAATATGATTACCGGGAAATCATGGATTTTGCGGGTCTGGATCAGCGTGAGGGCCTCAAAGCACTCATCAAGCGTCCCATATCCGCCAGGAAGGACAACGAAAGCAAAAGAATACTTTACAAGGAGCACTTTACGGGTAAAAAAATGATTCATGTTGACCCACCTATCCAGATAAATATTGGGTTTCTGTTCTCTGGAAAGTGAGATATTGCAACCCACCGAACGCCCACCTACATCTTTTGCCCCCCGGTTCGCGGCCTCCATCAGCCCCGGTCCGCCTCCGGTCATGATGGTAAATCCAAGCTTTGCAAAAACAGAGGCTGCTTTTCTGGCAAATTGGTAGTGCGGATGATCCTGGGAAAAACGCGCCGAACCGAAGAATGTAATACAGGGACCAACAAAATGGAGGCCCCTAAACCCTCTTATCAGATCGACCATTGTTCTGATGACAAAAACGAATTCCTTTATTCTGGAATGCGGACCTTCCAGAAATTCAATCTCTGATTTACTATTCATGTTTTTGGTTAAATGATATGTTGTCAATTCTATTAAAAACGGTGCAAATTATCTTCTGAACTGCCTGAAATCATGGATATTAGTGTAGAAAGAAAATTTTAGAACAAGCGGTATATATTTTTGTGGTTAATTCCCACAATCAGAATCATTTAACTGCCTACGATTTTAATAAAAGTATCTTTGTCCGAAATTTTCTACCTGTGCCTATTGGTCCGGATGTCAAGGGCCATGTACAAGGGGCAAAACCCGAAGATTCCGGTCCACAAAAGAATACCTGCAATACTGATCAGCGCCAACTCGGCACTTGCATTAAAAACACCAAGGATGTATGCGGGCAATATGGCAAGCGCCAGCAGCGTCCTTATTGCCCTATCCAATAAACCTATATTTGTTTTCATTTCCATCGTCCTAATTTTTACAAAACAATTTCGATTACTGCAGGCATTTTATTGCCTAACGCATAAGCAAAATCAGGGTCTGCAGCAGATTTCAATAAATAATATGAAACCCTATTCGCCTGACCGCCAAATTCGCTGAAAATACTTAAAGCTTAAATGAGCGAGGTCATGGGTGATGATGATTGTTGATCTATCAAAGAAAGGTTATGGATAGAACTGAATACTTCAGGTAACGTTAATCATTAACACCAATGATCCTAATCAGCCGAGCAACTGGCCAGTATTGCTAATTTTAGAAGTATACTCAAATTAAGCCAATGCAACATACATTCAAATCTGACCAGGGCGGTTCAACAGAAAATGCTACTGGCGTTTACCTAGCATCCTTCGGTGCGGCACAGACCGTGACCGGGTCAAAACATATCCTTTATACCCCAGATGTGGATATTCTCATTGATTGCGGACTTTTCCAGGGGATCAAGTCGCTAAGAATAAAAAACTGGGAAGCACCAGGTTTTGAAATTGAACGCATTGGTGCCTTATGCCTTACCCACGCCCACCTGGATCATTGCGGTTATATCCCAAGACTGGTGGGGGCAGGATATAGGGGGAAGGTATACATGACCGCTCCCACCCGGGAGCTCACCGAACTTATTTTAAGGGATAGTGCAAAAATCCAGGAAGAGGATGCGTGGAAGGCTA
>CAMLDJ010000217.1 GCA_946478755.1 uncultured Pedobacter sp.
TATAACTTAAGCTCAAAGCCAGCATTGCCAGCATTTTAAAAGTATTGTTCATGTTGTGCTAACCTGGATTAAAATAGAATGGAATAAGATAATTTGTCACGCAGAAGAACGATCATCTCTTTTCTGCCATTGTTGTCCCTGATTACAGGCTTGTCCTGCATTTGGTCAAATTTCAGATAAAAAGATTGCCCGTCTACCAAATAAGTGTCTTTTTCTATTTCCTGTATATCAGTGCCATTAGCCAGTAACAGATAAAGATTTTCTACAGGTTTATTCGTGCTGATCTCCCTGCTCAACCCCCTTCCGTTCTCCAGGGCTTTAAGCGCATCGGTTACCTGTGTTCCATAAGTATTGTATTTGAATTCAGGCCTATCCTGGCTGTCCATCACATAGCCTTTTGGGCGATAACCGCTGCCTGTAGTATCCACAGGCCAGGCACTTTGCGCTGTGGTCAGTTGTGCCAGTGCCGGGATAAGGGTTCTGGCAAAAGTGGTAACCGCTCCACGGGCCCTGGATGTTCCATTGCCCCTGCCGTCCCACATAGGAGTAGCGTCTACGAATTCGCCATGCCATGCATGCAAAAGCAAACCATTGTCCAGATCGTAGCTGTAATGTACTTGTGCTGCACTACCAACTGAAATGGCATGTACCGCCCGCTGATTGGGTGCAAAGTCTACAAAACTGCGGATCATGGTATTGGCCGGAGCGTCGATATAGATCGGGTCCGCCCCACCTCCATTTTTTTTGCTACCGTTCAACTGGTCGTCGGATAATTCTGTAATCGTGATATTTTTAAAGGCTACAGCACCATGGTCACCTTGTATGCGCAAAGGCCCCAGCGCTTTTTCTTTATCGCTGGCACCTCTTGTTGGACCAAAAAGTTCCACATTGTCGTGGATCAGTACGCCATTAAGTTCAGCAGTCAGTATCCTTGCATTGGTTGTTTTATTTCCCGCGGCATCAAATTTCGGAGCTTGGAACGCAATTTTAAGGTGTTGCCATAATCCTGGGGCTTTGCTGGCGTTCTGGCGCGGTGCATACCCGCCAAAGCCTTTCTGTCCTTCAGGTTTGGTGTCGTCCCAGCGTTCGTAAATCCCGCCGTTATCTGCGGCGACCGGGTTTTTATTTCCCCAGGAATCGTAAAGTTGAATTTCATAATTGCCCTGCAGGTAGACTCCCGAATTTGAACCTTTGGCCATCAGGTAATCCAGCTCTAGGATGATGTTACCGTACAGTGCGTTTGTAAACAAATCTGAGCCCTGGTTTTTCTTTCCTGGATTGTTTACAAGGATGCCAGCACCTTCTAGTGTGGTCAATTCGTTTTCCTTACTTAGGTTGGCGGTAACGCCATTGGCGAGAGACCAGGTTTTTCCTGGGTCCTTAAAGGAAGAAAGATCATTGAGGGTAATGCCCGACTGGTTGGCTAGCTTTTGGGCGGAGACCAGTGTGATTCCAAACAACCAGAGTAAAGCAGTTGTTCCGAACGTTAAACAGTTTAATTTCATTGATTTTAATATTTGGTTTTTAAAGATTGATGAGTGACCATGAGTGCTTATTCAATTGTTTCTAAAAGCATGGAAACTCATGATGGTTCATATTGTGTGTTTGGTTAATTAAATAAATGTAGTAAAATCATCTACTTTCAAGAGATTTTTAGTGTAATGATTTTGTTCCACTTATAAACCTCCGCTTGCAGAATATGCCTCTGGTGTGTAATTAGCGTGGTTTTTTGATTAAAAAAATGTTGATAAATAATATTGTATATTTTACACTAACCAAAGCTTTTAAGTCCGGATTCTGCATTGGGCCTGTGAAAAAACTGCAGATAAATAAGGGCAAGAATGGTTATTCCTGTACAGCAATAAAAGGTAACGGGGATCATGCGAAGATCGTTGATAAACAGCCAGCCTGCCAGCAAAGCGCCAAGGCCGATCCCGGCCTCCAATGCGATGTACATGGTTGCCATGGCTTTTCCTCTTTGGCTTGGCTCGCTGAGGTCGACCGTCCATGCTGATGCAGTTGGCGACAACATACCGGTAGCAACACCATACAAGGCAGATGCAAGCATTAGGCTGACTGAGGAGCCGGCCAGTGCGATCCATAAAGTTGAAGCGGCTAAGGTTGCCAATGATATTTTTAAGATATGCGTTCTTCCGTAACGGTCCGACGCTTTTCCCGCAATGAAACGAATCAACAGAGAGCTAAGTGTGAAGACCATAAAGAAAAGGCCTTTGTTGCTGGTGCCAAGGTGGGCACTCCAGTCAGATATCACGGTAAGAATCGCGCCGTAACTGATATAGCTCATGAAGATGATCACTACTGCAGGGATTACACGCCATTCGATAATGTCTTTTCTATCGATCTTAAGGTGGACAAGCTTGAATTTCTCCTTTCCAGCTAACGTTTCTTTCATGTTGGCCAGGATGACAATGGACAACAATGCGAATAATGAGGAGCAATAAAATAGGATATTGATGCTGTAATGATCAGTTATGGTGCTCCCAATGGCCGGACCAATGGCCAGTCCGGTACTAAAGCAAACGCCGTGAACCCCCATGGCCTCTCCCCATTTTCCTGAGGGAACAAGATCAGCCACATAAGCAGCAGTAGCGGTAGGTTTAAACCCTGTAGAAAAGCCGTGGATCAACCTTAGGAAGAGAAAGCCCGCGACAGTCGTTAATAAAGGGTAAAGAAAGCCGCATGCAAAACACACCAGGGAGCCAACAGCCATAACGGGCACCCTGCCAATGGTGTCCGTTAATTTACCGCTGAATGGTCTGGATATTCCGGCTGTCAGTGTAAACAAGGCAATGATCAGCCCCTTATATTCGGCCCCTCCCATCCTTGTTAAGTAGGCAGGCAATTCGGGAATTAGCATATTAAAACTGGCAGAGAACAAAAAGGAGCTTAAACAAACAAGGCCGAATTGCAGCGTATATATAGAATTAGAAGATGGTTGCATTGAAAATGGTATCGGAAATATAAGACACAAAGGTAGGCAGATTTTAAAACACATCTTTATAATTTTTGTTAGCTCTCATAATTCAGTTTATCAAAATCAAGCGACTATGAAGAAAGAGAAAGAAGAAAAACTAAGACCTGAACAGGAACAGGATCAGCAACCAGGTATGGAGCATAAAATGAAACCCTTACCTGAGTTTAAGCCGAAGCAACCTGGATTGAAGCTGGAAGGTAAAGTGGCTTTGATCACTGGTGGGGACAGTGGCATCGGTCGTGCTGTAGCGCTTGCTTTTGCCCAGGAAGGCGCATCGGTGCTGATCAGCTATTTAAATGAGCATGCGGACGCCAGGAAAACAATTAAGGAGATTGAAAAGGCCGGTGGTAAGGCGATCAGTATGGCCGGAGATGTTTCGGAAGAAAAGCATTGTAAGGCCATAGTGGAAAAGGCGGTGGAGACTTTTGGCAGATTAGATGTGGTCGTGAATAATGCCGCTGTTCAATTTCCGCAGGAAAACCTGGAGGGGATTACTGCGGAGCAGCTGGAGCAAACATTCAGAACCAATATATTTGCTCATTTCTATATTACTAAAGCGGCGTTGAAGCATTTGAGAGCGGGAAGTAGCGTGATTTGTACGACTTCGGTGACGGCTTACCGGGGCAGCGATCATCTGATCGATTATGCTTCTACCAAAGCTGCAATAGTAGGTTTTGTCAGATCGTTGTCCACTTCTTTGGCAGAAAAGGGTATTAGGGTAAATGGAGTCGCACCTGGGCCGATATGGACGCCGCTGATCCCTGCAACTTTTCCGGCAGACCAGGTGGCTAAATTTGGCTCTGATGTACCCATGAAAAGAGCCGGAGAGCCCAATGAGGTGGCACCATGTTATGTGTTCCTGGCTTCAGATGATGCGAGTTACATGACAGGGCAGGTATTGCATCCGAATGGCGGGGAGATTATCAATGGTTAAAAAATTAGCCGTTCTCTTCAAGAGCTGCATTACTTCGCTGAAGAAGCGAAGAACGCTGAGGCTCTTTCTGAGAAGGCAAATTTTTGTTGAATAGCAGGGTGCGTATTCTGTAGGGGTTAACCTGGTATTTTTATTTGCTCAGGTTATTTAGTTATCGTTTAACTTCGTTTTTAGTAAAGACGGCGGCGATTTCACCAAGTTGCTTTTCACTAAGCCTGGAAGTCTTTTTTAAGGAAGTGATGAAATGTTGTACTTCTTCCGGATTTGCTGGGCATCCTACATTCTTACCTTTGGTGCTAAAAGGGCTGCCGGCTGGCCGGATTTGTGAATCTGCAACCAGATGTTGTTTTGCATCAAAAAATAACCATGTAGGTAAACCCTGGTCGGCATTGTAGTATTTTTTTAACAGATCGGCAGCGCCCGGGTTTTCCAGGTTTTCTTTCCCCTTACTTTCATAAACCACAAAATCAGCTAAGACATAGTTTTTGTCAAAATAAGGCTTAATGGCGGGATCGTTCAGGCTAGCTATCATTTTATGACACCAACCGCACCACGATGCATGGAATATGGCGAGGACTTGTTTTTTTTCTTTTGCAGCCTGCTTAACTGCTGTATTCAGTACTTCAGTTGCAGGTACAGGTGTTTGCTGTAACGGAGCGGGAGTGTTTTGTGCAGTTGCGAATTGAATCGTTAAAGCAGTGCCAAAAATAAACAATAATGTTTTTAATTTCATGATGTAATAAGTTTATATAAAAGTATAAAAATAAGTCAGCTTGTTCCCTGGTATACATCCAATTAACCAATAGCTATCACAATTTTACACTTTTTCTGTTGGTTTGCACTACCCCTATTTAATGTACTGGTTACATGTAGGAATCTCTACCCTAAGAAAAAAAACTCAGATATATACCTATTTGGGCAAATTGAAGAATAGTGTTAAGGTTGGTTATTGTAAATGTACAGCTAAAATTAATTGCTTTTTTTTCTGATAATACTAATATTATTAGTATTATTGCGTTGTCAATTTACGATATAGGAATACGATTTTTAAGCTCAATATATGATACAGGTGCATGACATACTTTATGGAAATGTGGAATTACCGGCTATTTTTAATGATTTACTAAATACAGCTGCTTTGAAGCGCCTGGATGGCATACACCATAGTGGAGCTATATTTTTAGTGAATCCTGACCTCAGCCATTCCCGTCTGGAACATTCTATTGGTGTGATGTTGTTAATCAGAATGCTTGGTGGATCTGAGCTGGAGCAAATAGCAGGCTTACTGCATGATGTTTCGCATACTGCGTTTTCTCATGTCGGTGATTATGTATTTGAAAACAGCGAGGAAAATTATCATGAACTGGTTTATGCGGATATATTGCTGGCATCAGAGGTGCCTGCGGTGTTGCAGAAACATGGCTACCATGTTGATCAGGTGCTGAAAGGAAAGTTTGATATCCTTGAACAGCCATTGCCTGACCTTTGTGCTGATCGCCTGGATTATACCCTGCGGGATGCTATACATGGCGGCTTGATCACCCGTTATTCGGCAAGGCAATTTTTACAGTATATAACCCTTCACAAAGGACAAATTGTGGTTACGGACGAAGAAAAGGCCGATTGGATCAACGATACCTTTAAAAGATTGAACAGCGAAGTTTTTAATTTTCCGCTATATGTATATGCGAATTTTGAATTGACGGTAATTATACGTGATCTTTTAAATAGTGGCTTTTTGAAAGAGAGTGATCTGTTTAAGGATGACACCTTTTTGCTAAATAAGATCAGGAGCACAAATGCGGGTTATGAAGCAATAAAAGGCATAAAACTTCATAAAGGCTATGCAAGCTTTTTAAAAAAGGGCTCTGTTTTAAAAATTAAGCCGAGAAGATTAAAGGCATTTGCAGTGTAGCCGGTGCTGTTTAGTTAGTGGTTAAAGACGTTGTTTAAAAGCAAAAGTATAAGGGAAAAAAAATAGGATTGCTCAGAAGGGCGTTGGTCAGCTGTTGTAAAAAACATCTGGAGCTTTAGTGAAAACGGCTTATTTTAACTACATTAGTGTATTAAATACACCAACCAAACACTAAATGAGATCTCTTTTTATAATAACGCTTTCTGGGCTTACTGCACTCCTGCTGTTTTTATTTGGACAGGACAATTCCATAAAAAAGAATAAGGAGAATCCTTTGCTGACAGACCGTGCAAACTTTAAATTAACGATCGATACACCGGATCAGAGCAGGTTTGTTAAAGTAAACCTGGTACAGGGAAAATTTACTGAACCTACGGAAATGGCCATTTTGCCAAATCTCGACATTCTTGTTGCGCAACGAAGAGGTGAGATTATGATTTATAAAAATCAGTCCAAAACCTTGAAAACAGCTGTTAAACTGGATGTTTATTTCAAAGCCAGTGTGCCTGATGTTAATGCCGAAGAGGGTTTGCTGGGAATAGCTATTGATCCGGATTTTTCGATCAATCATTATATATATGCCTTTTACAGTCCAATAAAGACTTCCGTGAACCGTTTATCGAGGTTTAAACTGGTTAATGACCGGATAAGCCTTTCTTCGGAAAAGGTGGTTCTGGAATTTTATTCTCAAAGGCAGATCTGCTGCCATACGGGAGGTTCAATAGCTTTTGGGCCAGACGGCTTATTGTATGTATCTACAGGTGATAACTCCACTCCTTTTGATGTTCCGAAACAGCAGTTTGTAAACAAAGGTTATGCACCTCTGGATAACCGCCCCGGCTTGCACCAATATGATTCCCGGAGATCTGCCGGGAATACCAACGATCTGAGAGGTAAGATTTTAAGGGTAAAAGTGAACGCAGATGGCAGTTACAGCATTCCAGATGGAAATTTGTTCGCTAAAAATGACCCTAAAACCAAACCCGAGATCTATGTAATGGGTAGCAGAAATCCTTACCGGATCTCTGTAGATCAGAAGACAGGATTTTTATATTGGGGTGATGTTGGGCCTGATGCCAGCGCCGATAATGAGCTAAGAGGTCCCAGAGGCTATGATGAAATTAACCAGGCCCGTAAAGCAGGTTTTTTTGGGTGGCCATTTTTTATAGGGAACAACTACCCTTACAGGGCTTATGATTATACCAATGGACAAAGTGCCGAGGTGTTTCGGGCAGATAGCCCTGTTAACAATTCGCCAAATAATACCGGACTTACACAATTGCCGGCCGCACAGCCTGCTTATATCTGGTATCCCTATGCGGCATCCAGTGAGTTTCCACAGGTTGGTGCCGGTGGCCGCACTGCCATGGCAGGACCCGTTTATCATCCGAAACCTGGTGTTACGCCCTATCCTGCTTATTATAATGGTAAGCTGATTATTTACGATTGGGTTAGAGGCTGGGTAAAAGCAGTTAGTATGTCGCCCGATGGAGCCTATCTGAATATGGAACCTTTTTTATCAGCGGTCCCTTTGTCTGCACCTGTGGATATGGAGTTGGGTCCAGATGGCAAATTATATATTCTGGAATACGGTAAAGGCTGGTTTACAAAAAACCCGGATGCGGGGATTGCCAGAGTTGACTATCTGAAAGGCAACAGGCCTCCACAGGTCAACCAACTGGAGGTTAAAAAGCCGAGCGGGCTGCTCCCATACAAACTTGTTGCTTCCGTAGATGTAAAAGATCCTGATGGAGATGCCCTAACTTATATCTGGAACCTGGGCAAAGGGCTTAAAAAAGCGACCATTTCGGCGGTGTTGAGCCATACATTTACCAAAGCTGGTGAATATCCTGTCAGTGTAAGAGTGGTGGATAAAAAAGGGGCTTCATCTGTCAGTAACGTAGTTACTGTTTTTGCGGGAAATGAACATCCGCGGGTCGAAATTAAGCTATCAGGTAATAAAAGCTTTTATTTTCCCTCTAAACCAGTGGCTTATAAGGTGCTGGTTTCGGACAATGGAGCTCAGGTTAATAAAAGCAGGGTCTATGTTTCAAATACTTATACAGAAGGGCTTGATCTTGCCGGCGCGCAGCTGGGTCACCAGCAGGCAGCGCAAACGCTTATTGGGAAATCACTGATGTTGAAATCCGACTGTAGCACCTGTCATAAAATCAATGAGGTATCTATTGGACCTTCCTTTACCAGGATATCTGCTAAATATCAGAAGAATAACAGCGCGGTTACTTATTTAACAGGTAAAGTGACTAAGGGAGGCAGTGGCGTATGGGGAGAAATTCCGATGCCTGCGCATACTACCATGAAGGACACGGAAGCAAGACAAATTGCGGAATGGATCATGTCCCTCAGTGCTAAAGTAATTAATAGGCCTTCTCTTCCTATGGAAGGTAAAATTATGCCAAGGGCAACCAATGCCAGTAAGCCTGTTTTTGCACTCAAGGCCAGCTATGCTGATATGGGCGCAGCAGGATTGAAATCACTAAGTGCTACAAATGTGGTTAACCTTAGAAATCATGTGATTGGAGCGACTGAAATAAAAGAGGTCTCAAAATTTGGCCGACGTGATTTTTCTGGTACGGAGGCATTGATCTTTCCAGATAATGCCGGCTGGATCAGGTTTAAACAAATTGACCTTACTGGCATTTCTCAGTTTCTACTTTCAATAAAAGATATGGGCGGAGATGTAGATTATGAAGTCGAGGTCAGGCTGGATAGCCAGGAAGGACAATTACTTGGAAAGGCAGATACAGCTATAGGAAACTCCTCATTAACAGTCCCTTTAACATCCGTTATGGATGGTAAGTTTCATGACGTGATGCTTTTGTTTAAAGCCAATAAAAAGGGGGTCAGGAACAGGCCGCTGTTACTGAATGTTTCGGTTATTTAATGCAAATATGATTTTACTTGAGCACAAATATTATTTTCACTTAAACACAAAATATGCCTTCTGCTTAGAACAAACTATGGTTTTGCTTGAGCACAAAATATGCCTTCCGCTTAGAACAAAATATGGTTTTTGCTTGAGCACAAAATATGCCTTCTGCGAAGCGACCTAGGAGCTTTTGTCTTCTTCAGACAAAAGAATCCAGACGCTGAGTAGAATGGCTTATTTTGACCTCTTGTTTAAATTTACTACCGCCCCAATCGTAAATATCGAATTACCTGCATTCATATATTTTCTGCTGTTCAAGCCAAAAGTCCCGCTGGTGGTATATTGCAGCTGAACCGTTTCACTTAAATGCATCCTGGTAAAGAAAATAGGTTCGAGAAAAATGTTGCCCTCTCTTACCTGCCCCATTGAATTGCGCATGAAAGTTTTCATATCTACATT
>CAMLDJ010000218.1 GCA_946478755.1 uncultured Pedobacter sp.
ATCGGGCATTTTTTCGAGATCTTTCAGGTTCTCGGAAATGATCGCTGCTGATTGTGCTTTAATGAGCACAGCCAGGTCATTGATCAGGCTTTGTTTTCCTTCATCACTTAACGAAGAAATGGAGGCCTGTGCCTTTTTTGCATTAATTAACTGTTGTTGAATGGTTTCCATTATTTAAAGTATTACAATATCACTGGCGTTTGCAATTTCCAGGTTATGTTGTTTTGAGTTCTTAACAATTGTTTCGGAGGATGTTTTAGCTCTTGCAACCGCCACAATATTTTGTTGCTGATCGGTGATCTCAAAGATCTCCCCATCGCTAAATTTCTCTATGACGGAAAGTACGCCTACAGCCAATAAGCTTTTGCGCTTGCGTATGGCTTCACAGGCACCGTCATCCACCATAATGCGGCCGGTCACCAGGCTTCCGCTGGCCAGCCATTTATTTCTGGCCGATATGCTACAGTCTTTCGGGATACATATCGTGCCATTTTTTTCCTGAACAGCACCCAGGATGCCATCTGGTGTGCGGACGCCAAATATGATCACCTTGATACCCATCACTGAAGCCAGATGGGCAAAAGTTAATTTAGAGATCATCCCTCCTAAACCAAGATCCGACTTATTCTTATCTGCAAGGGAGAAGATGTCATCATTGATGCTTTCAATCCTGTCGATCACTTTACCTTCCCTGTCCAATACACCCGGGACCGATGTGCCCAACAGAATTACCGATGCGCCGAAACCAACCCCAAGTAAGGTAGCCAGCTCGTCGTTGTCAGAGAATTTTAATTCTAAACTGCTGACCACGTCATTTTCATTCGCAATAGGAATCACATCATTCTTCCAGAGTTCTTCGTAGGTCTCTTTGAGCTGTAAAAACTGTTTCCTGTTCGAAAAATGTTGCCGCTCGCACAAACTCTGCGCGATAGATATACCGTATGGAAGGAAATGTCTGGAGTACGTATTTAATAATAAGGGGTTACCGATTGATGCAGCCGCTTTACGTTCTGAAATCTTCCCTTTATAGTTTTTAATGTATTTTTTTCCGGCGCCAACAGCACCTGAAGAAACCAGTATCAGTCGATAGTCTTTTGCGATTTCGGCGACCTGTCTGGCTACATCTGCAATTACCTGCTCATCAAGCGCTCCCTTTCCTGTGGTGATAGAGGCGGTACCTAATTTCAAAACAAGTATTGGCTTGCTCATTTGTGGTTCGGGTTATAGATATGTTATGAAAGCCCGAAAATAATCAAAAATCCTCCTATCTATGAAATAAACAGGAGGATAATTGATAGATTTTGTAGAAAAAATGACTTAAATTAAAGAAGCCTGCAAAGTGATGTCCACACTATAAGCTTTACTAACCGGACAGTTAGCTTTTGCACCGGCAGCAATTTCCTGAAACTGATCTTCGCTGATGCCTGGAATGCTTGCTTTCAGCACCAGGTTAGAACTGGTGATCACCCCATTGTCAATTGTAACCGTTCCAGTGGTTTCCAGCGTATCCGGAGTAAATCCGGCTTCAGTCAGGTCAAGGCTTAACTTCATGGTAAAACAACCTGCATGTGCGGCTGCCATCAGCTCTTCAGGATTAGTACCAACGCCATCTGCAAACCGGCTGTTGAAAGAATACTGGGTTTGATCCAATACTTTGCTGTCAGTGGTCAGGTGACCTGAACCTTCTTTGATTGTGCCATTCCAAACGGCTGTTGCGTTACGTTTCATGTTATCCTTTTATTAGGGGTTATAAATTTTATGAAACCCAAATATAATTCTTTACTTGCTTTGTTCCCGGTTTCTGTTCAGTTTAATTTTAATCTTTCCATCCTCCCCGTCTGTAGCCAGTAAATGCAAAACAATGCCTTTCATGCGCCTGGCTTTGAGTTCTTCCCTGTCGGTAATATCAGCATCTTTTTTGGGATTCCTCAAAGGAACATCGATGGAAATATTCGTTCCGGTGGATAAAGAGTAGACACCGGCAACATCCATATTTAACAGACTGGAATTGATCTGCATCGGATGGATGGTGATTTTATGTCCGCGGATCTGAAATTCCCCGTTCAGGTTCTCAAAGGTGATGTTGTTCAGATCCCTGAAAGGAAAAGCAAATTTGCCCACATTAATGATGGGCTCAAAATTTAACAGCGCTCCTTTTTTAAGGTTGAACACGAGGCTACCGCTCATGGAGTTGGCTACCAGTTCTCCGCGGTCGGTAATTCCACCAGAAAGGTTTGTTTTGGAAAACAGATAGCCGCTGAGGTTTTTTGAGGTCAGGGTCTTCATCCCAAAATTATCGAAGGAATAAAAGAAATGCCTGATATCTACATTACTGAGAACCGTATTGACATTAAATCTGTTCAGCTTTCCTTTTTGAACGACCCGGCCATGTAATGTAAGGGAGCCCCCGGCATGCTTAACACTGGCGTTTTTGATGACAATACCAGATTCAGAAAGCAGTAGATCAGCTTTGGCATTGGTCGCCAGGAATTTATTGTAATATACTTTAGCTACGTCCAGATGTATATTTACATTACTCTTCTCGAACATTTCATTTAAGTCCTCGGAAAATGTACCTTTTCTTGAATTATTTCTTTTTGCGGTTGGGGCTTTTCTGCTGCCCAGGAAGCCAAGAAATTCGCCCAGGTGTATCTGCGGACTGCGGATCTGCCAGCTTAATAAGATCTTTTCCGGTGCGGTATAATACAGGTTCAAAAAATTGCGGATCGTGCCATCCATTAAAACCACGCTTTTTCCGCTTTGCAGGCGTATATTTTTAATAAACAGATCGTTATTTGTAAAATTGAGCAGTATAGCCGTGTTACTGAAGTTCAGACCCCTCGGTATATAGCTGATGTCTGCATTTTTAAGTTCAATGGCTCCCGACACCAGTGGCTTCGTCAGTTTAACCCCTACCATATCAGCCTTGTAAGCCAGGTTTACTGTAGCGGTACCTTTGCCAAATTCCAACGTTTCTTCACCCAGTACACGGTTCAGTTTTGCCAGTTCAAACTCAGCTTTGAAGATCCCTGTGGCGATTGGCTGATCGAGGTTATTGATAAATGCGGTGTCTATAGAAAAAGGGATGTCTTTGTAACTGCCTTTAAAGGCATACAGCTTAATTGCGGAGTTCTGATCGCTAAAGCCTTTCCCAGGAATATAATTGTTGGTAAACATACCTGTGAAGTTACAGTTGTCGACCACTCCGCCTGGGGTGCTCAGGACATTATCCTTAATTAAGGCCTTTACATTGATCTCCGGATCACCACCAGGCCCCATATTCCCTTTAAGGCTGCATTTGGCATCAATTGGGTTGTCCAGGTTAAACTTGTTGAGTCTTGATGCAATGTTCGGCGCCAACAGTGCGGAAGCGTTCCTCCAGAGGATGTTTGGTGCGTCAATATTGAGCTTGAAACTGGTATTCTCTTTCGAGGTATCAAAGGTACCTCCGATGATAAAGCGGTCTCCGCCGATAGCTAATGGTTTGGGGGCCACAGTAAGCATTCCATTGTCATCATTATAGCTCAGCTTGAGTGATCCCTGTAACAGCTTGTTTTTTATAAAACTGCCTTTCCTGGTATTGAAAGCCAGACTTTTCGCAAAGGCTTTCAATCTGATGTCAGCCTCCCAGCCGCCCAGTAAATGATGATCGATCTTACCTTTAAATTCGTCCACCACAAACTGAAAAAGCTTATGCCCTTTTTGGTTGTCGACTACAAAATTTACATTGTTTAATATGATCTTATTGATCTCGGGGGGCGTCGATCCACTTTCAGCAGCGTTTTCGCTTTTCCTGCCTTTTTTAAAAACGGTCGTATTGCTGTAACCATTGCTGTCTGTAAACAGATAGATCGTAGAAACGTTAATGCCAATTTTCTGGATCTCGATATCTCCTTTCAGAAAACCCAATACATTTATGGAAATGTCGAAATTCCTTGCTTCCAATAAGTTGTGCTGATGGTTTTGCCAGAGGCTATCCCGGATGATGACGTTTTTAAGGCGCAGGGAAATCCCCGGAAATCCTTTGAGAAAGGTCGGATTCATGCTGCCGATGGTCATCCTGCCATTAATATTCGCATTGAGCTGCCTGGTGACTGTTTCCAGTAAGGCTTTATTGTTGACACTTACGTATATGGCAAACAACACATAGACCAGCAGAACCAATCCAAGGAGTATGCCGGATATTTTGAGTGCAATTTTTGACCAACGCGGCATGTTTTGTTTTTTAGGGGGTTAGCGCACAGATTGTTTGTTCTATTGAACCTATAAGGTTGTTCAATTATTATACCAAATAGTTATACAGATGTAATCCCTGAATGTTCAAACAAAAAAGGCTATCCGTTGAGAATAGCCTTTCGTTATTTGCTGATGCTGAGCTTTATAGTCCCAGGGCATGTGTGGTTTGCGTCCTGATGTTCTCCGTTAATTGTGGATTCCCATTGAGCGATTCGCCATAAGAAGGAATCATTTGTTTCAGTTTTTGCTGCCATTCCGGTGTCTGGATCCGATCAGCAAAGCAGCGTTCCATTAAGGTGATCATGATGGATACCGCCGTTGATGCACCTGGTGAGGCACCCAGAAGCGCGGCGATAGAGCCGTCGGCAGCGGTGACCACTTCAGTACCAAATTCAAGAATACCTCCATGTTTCTCATCTTTTTTAATCACCTGAACACGTTGCCCTGCAGTTTCCAACTCCCAGTCTTCCATCTTTGCAGCAGGAAAATATTCCCTTAATGCAGCCATACGATCTTCGGGCGACTGGCGCACCTGATCAATCAGGTATTTGGTTAAAGGCAGATTGTCCAGTCCCGCCGAAATCATCGGACGGATGTTATTTATTTTTATCGACAAAGGCAGATCAAGCAGGGAGCCGTTTTTCAAAAAGCGAGTTGAAAATCCTGCATAAGGACCAAAAAGGAGCGCTTTCTTTCCGTCAATCATCCGGGTATCCAGATGAGGCACAGACATTGGAGGAGCACCAACAGATGCTTTTCCATAAACTTTTGCATTGTGTTGTTCGATGATCTCGGGGTTGATACATTTCAGCCACTGCCCGCTTACGGGGAAACCACCAAAACCGTCGCCTTCAGGGATACCAGCTTTTTCCAGCAAAGGCAATGACCCGCCTCCTGCACCGATGAATACGAATTTCGCTTTTATAGTTCTTTTTTGTCCTGTAGTTTCATCTTTAACCTTCACTTCCCATAAGCCGTTTTTCTGCTTCAATTTCTTCACATCGTGATGAAAATGCAGTTTTACGTCAGGCCTGGTCTGCAATTTGCTGAACATCATCCTGGTCAATGCACCAAAATTCACGTCCGTTCCCAATTCCATCCGGGTGGCCGCAACGTCACCCGATGCTTTGCGGCCTTTCATCACCAATGGCATCCATTCGGTCAGTTGTTTTGGGTCTTCAGAATAGACCATTCCCTTAAACAGGTCACTTTCCTGCAATTTAGCGTAGCGCTTTTTCAGGAAGTCTACATTTTGCTCACCCCATACAAAGCTCATGTGAGGGATGCTTTTAATGAATGTTTCCGGACTGTCGACCAGTTTACTCTTGACCAGAAATGACCAGAACTGTTTAGATACTTCGAAGGATTCAGCAATGGAAACAGCTTTCTTCGTATCAACAGCTCCATCTGCCTGCTGTGGTGTATAGTTTAACTCACAAAAGGCCGAGTGTCCGGTACCCGCATTGTTCCATGCATCCGAGCTTTCGGCTGCCGCTACGTCGAGCCTTTCAAAAATTTCGATCGTAATATCCGGCTGGAGTTCCTTTAGCAGCATACCTAAGGTAGCGCTCATAATACCTGCTCCAATTAAGATCACATCCACTGTTTTGTCCGGATTACTTTTTTTTCGGGTCATTTATTTGAAATTTTCCGCAAAAGTACAACACAAAATTAAATTTTGCACGTAATCTCAAAATATAAATCCAGGTATTCTGCTGTTTTACTGGAATTAATCCGCTTTTTTTCCAAAAAGTGCCCGGATCTGAGCATTAAATTACATAAAAATGATTTTTATCGAACGAAATGAAACTTGGAGCCACATTGGTCGGTTCGTTCAAATGGCAATCAAATGACCATGAGTCTACCTATATATGTAGTCAACTACGTATATTAGTACATAAATTAAAATACCATGAGCCATACCATCAACATTACGATCAATCCGCTTGACAACCATTACTGCGACCGCATCATCAACCTGATCCTCCCCATACAGCAAATCGAATTCAACGTGCCTGTGACCCTTGAGGGACAGCCAGATCTCCTGGACATCGAAACAAACTATCATCAGGGAGGCGGCAATTTCTGGGGAGCGATGCTCGGCGATGAACTGGTTGGTACGATCGCTTTGATCAACACTGGTCACCATGCCTGTGCATTGCGAAAAATGTTTGTTAAAAAGGAATTCAGGGGTAAGGAGTATGGAATTGCCCAGTCACTCCTCGAAAAATTAATTGAATTTTGCAAAGAAAAGGACATCAGCGACATCTATCTCGGTACGGTAGATATGCTCAAAGCCGCCCATCGCTTTTATGAAAAGAATGATTTTAAGGAGATTGAGGTAAATGCACTGCCGGAGTATTTTCCCCGCATGATGGCTGACAATAAATTTTATCACCTGCATATATGAATATAATAGACGAATCTGGCATACTTGCCATATCCACAAGACTGCAGCGCCTTAGTGAACAGCTCCGAAAGGATGGCTTTCAGATCTATAAGGCAAATGGTATAGACTTTGAACCCAAATGGTTCCCTGTTATTTACACCTTACATTTCAAGCCTGTGTTGAGCGTGGTTGAGCTTGCTTCAGAGATTGGCTACACCCACCCTTCCACCATCAGCCTGCTGAAGGAACTGGAAAAAGAAAGGTTGATCCGCTCAAAAAAGGATAAACAGGATGAACGCAAGCGGTTGATTGTGCTTACTGACAAAGGGAAGAAACTATTACAACAAATGCAGCCGGTATGGCAGATCATGATCAAATCATTAACGCAAATAACCAATACCAGCAATAATCTGATGCAGGCCATCGCTGAAGTTGAAGCGCAGCTAAACGAAAAGAGTTTCTTTGAACGGACAAAGGCGAACTAGGATGCTAAGTTAAGGTGCACCCTACTTAGTGTCCGATCAGGTACCGATCAGCTACCGGGATATCCCATATCTAAACCCGTTGTAAACAGGGTCTAAACAGGGTGCAAACAGGGTCGTTTATCTAGTTACCACCTGGCTTATACCTAATGACCATATAAGCTGCTTAGTGTAAATCCAAGTCTCTGTACGCTGGCTGATCCGGAAATATGGCATTCGATAGCGACACTCTGGTGATCAAAAATCTGCTGAATACTAAAAATAATTTGGCGGAAAATAATAAATTTCTATTTTTGCGACCTCCTTCTCAGCCAGAAACGTTACAAGCTGGATGGGTATGAGGAAATTTAGAAAAGCCTCCTTAGCTCAGCTGGTAGAGCAACTGACTTGTAATCAGTAGGTCATTGGTTCGATCCCGATAGGAGGCTCTTAAACGAACAAGAGGCCGGACATCATCATGTCCGGCCTCTTGCCTTTTAGGATATTTTTTATCAATTATATCCCGGATTCTGCTGGGCAGCAATACCGGGATTGGCATTGATCTCATCCTGAGAGATCGGCAATATCGTCTTATAGAAGGTTCTGTTAACGGTTAATGGTCGGTTTGAGATGGTTAAACCGCCGAAAGCGTCGTCATAAGTGATGGTTTTGTTTAAACGCATCATGTCGAAAAAGCGCTGTCCCTCTCCAAGAAGCTCCTTACTCCGTTCTTCCAGAATCATGTCTAAGGTAATATTTGCGGCTGTTGCCGCTGGCAGATTTGGCGCTCTTTTACGTATGGCATTCAGGTATCCGGCGGCCAGGTTCTTATCGATATTGAGGGCCGCTTCGGCCGCAATAAGGTAGATTTCCGACAGCCTGATCACTTTAATGTTTACTGCTGTTGAGGTGGATTTGCCATCGCCCTTCAGATCAGTGCTGCCGCTATACTTATAGACGGCACCCGGACGTGTGGCGGAAGTTTCGTCGTTACTCATGATACCCCATCTTACATCCGCAGGATCCTGCCTTAGCCTATCGAGAAAAGGAGTACTCGCCATAAACCATCCCAATGCGGTCGGCGCACCATGCTGTGCACGTCTTAAATAGAAGCCCAGTGAAGCACTCAGCAGGTCGCCTTCATTCGGTGAAACCACCAGTTCAAATATAGACTCCGCACCAAATTGAGCCGCCCACGATGGAACCCATTCCGGATTGGTATACAATCTATAAAGGCTGGCGGGAACGGCGATGATTTCCTGTGCAGCTTTCAGTGCATTGGCATAATCCTCCATGTACAGATAAACCCGGGCCTGCATAGCGAGATTTACATAATAATTGATGTAACCATTGCTCCTTGTCTTTCCCAGCAAAGGGGCTGCAGCCTTAAGATCATCCAGTATTTGTTTGTAGTTCTCTTCCACCGTGGCCCTCAGTGGCTGGGCATCATAGGGCAAGGTGGTGATCACGTTTGGAACACCATAAGAAGCTTTGTTGTCACTATAGGATTTTCCATACAGGCGCACCAGGTCAAAATGCATAATGGCCCTGGCCGTAAGTGCCTGTCCTTTGTAGCTGTTGAACCCCGCATCGGTGCCAGATGCATCAATGCGCTGTATGTTCTCCAGCAGGTTATTTGCCTGAAGGATCGCATTGTATATCTCTGTCCAGAATGTGGAATAGCTGCCGGTCGTTTTACTATGGTTAAAGGTATAGAGGCCATCAAGCCCCCTGCCCTGCATAAAAATGGTCAGATCGCCACCCTTTGCATCCGCATACATAAAAAAGTCCCGGCCATAATAATTGGTACTGATCATATTGCGGAGCAGGCCGTTCATCATCACTTTTGCATCATTTACATTTTGAATAGATGTTTTTGAATCACCGAAATTGTTTGGTTTTACATCTAAGAAGTCTTTACATGACAGCAAACCTGTGGTCAGCAATATCGTTAATAATATATTTATTCGTTTCATCTTAATAGCGCTTTAAATTGTTACAAACCAAATTCAATACCGAAAGTAAAGGAGATCGGAAGAGCGTCGTGTAGGGAAAGAGTGTAGATCTCGGTGGTCG
>CAMLDJ010000219.1 GCA_946478755.1 uncultured Pedobacter sp.
AAAGCAGATGGCCTGCCTTCTGCGTTTGTAGAACTTTAAAATGATGATGATCAAAGCGCGTTTTATATGCATACTGCTGGCTGTTAGTTCCATTGCTGCTGCGCAGACAAAAAGAACAGACAAGACGTTAAAACTATGGTATGACCGTCCAGCCGCCAATTGGAATGAGGCCCTGCCAATTGGTAACGGTCGCCTTGGTGCTATGGTTTTTGGCAACCCTGCTAAAGAACAACTGCAGCTGAATGAAGAAACCGTGTGGTCGGGGGGGCCAAATAACAACATTACAGCTGCTTCCGGAGCGGCAATCCCCAAGCTCAGGAAACTCATTTCTGAGGGGAAATTTGAAGAAGCACAGGTCCTCGCCGATGTAGAGATGTTCCCTAAAAAAAATAGTGGCATGATCTATCAGCCGGTTGGCAATCTTTTCCTGGAAGTCGAAGGTGCTGAAAACGCCAGTAATTATTACCGGGACTTGAATATCGAGCATGCGGTAGCCACGGTTACTTACGAGGCCGGAGGTGTGCATTATAAGCGGGAGCTGTTTTCTTCATTCACAGACCAGGTGATGATGATTCGTTTAACCGCAGATAAACCTGGAAAAATAGCCTTCCGCGCCACGATGGACACGGAGCAAAAAGGTGGTTTGCAGGCCGGAAGCGGTAAATTGATCCTGTCGGGCCTAACGTCGGATCATGAAGGAGAACAAGGGAAGATCAGGTTTGAGTCGCAGCTAAAAGTTGTTGCCGAAGGTGGAGAAGCCCTTCTGCAAAACAATGCCTGGGTAGTTAAAAATGCGAATGCTGCTACTGTGTATGTATCCATAGCCACTAACTTTAAAAATTACCGGGACGTTAGTGGAAATGCTGGTCTTAAAGCGGCTTCGTTTTTAGATCATGCGGTAAAGAAAAATTACAGCGTAGCGCTGGCAGACCACATCAGATTTTACCGGCAATATTTTAACCGGGTTAAGTTCGATATTGGGGTAACGGATGCCGTCAACAGACCTACCGATCAGCGCATTGCGGCATTTGCCCGTACAAACGATCCACACCTGGCTGCACTTTATTTCCAGTTTGGCAGGTATCTGCTGATCTCCAGTTCCCAGCCGGGGAACCAGCCTCCAACCTTGCAGGGCATCTGGAACGATAAAATGCTAGCACCATGGGATAGTAAGTATACCATAAACATCAATACGGAGATGAATTACTGGCCTGCAGAAGTAACCAATTTATCTGAACTGCACGATCCTTTGTTTAAAATGCTGAAAGACCTTTCGGTGACCGGGCAACATACCGCCAGATTGATGTATGGTGCCAAAGGATGGGTAACCCATCACAACACCGACCTCTGGCGTATTACCGGGCCGGTAGACCGGCCTTATGCAGGTTTATGGCCCATGGGGGGCAACTGGCTGAGCCAGCACTTGTGGGATCATTACCTGTTTACCGGCGACAAGCAATTTTTAATGGAGTATTATCCGGTGTTAAAAGGGGCCAGTGAATTTTACCTTGATATATTGCAGGAGGAACCTACCCATAAATGGTTGGTGGTCAGCCCTTCTAACTCTCCGGAAAATACTTACATTCCGGGAAAGCGTGTTTCCATTGCCGTTGGTACCACGATGGACAACCAGCTATTGTTCGATTTGTTTACCAAGACGAGCAAGGCTGCCGAACTATTGAACCTGGATGCCGGTTTCCGTGGATTGCTGAAAACAGCATTGAGCCGCCTCGCGCCGATGCAGATCGGCAAATACAGCCAGTTGCAGGAGTGGATGCACGACTCCGACCGTACAGACGATAAACACCGTCATGTATCCCATTTGTACGGTTTATACCCAAGCAATCAGATCTCACCTTCCAGGACGCCCGAACTGTTTGATGCCGCGAGAACATCCCTAACCTATAGAGGTGATCCGGCTACAGGCTGGTCTATGGGCTGGAAAGTTAACCTCTGGGCTCGTCTACTGGACGGAAACCACGCTTATCAACTGATCACCGACCAGCTGAAACTGGTAGGGGGGCGTATAGACAGCGTAAATACCAAGGGCGGCGGCACTTATCCTAACTTGTTTGATGCACATCCTCCATTTCAGATAGATGGCAATTTTGGTTGTACTGCTGGTATAGCAGAAATGCTCGTACAATCACACGATGGCGTGATTCATATCTTGCCTGCATTGCCGGATCAATGGCCTTCCGGCGAAATTACCGGACTGGTAGCCCGTGGTGGATATGTAATAGACATTACCTGGAACGACAAGAAGATCACAAAGCTTAAGGTCAGTTCAAGGCTTGGCGGCAATTGCAGACTGCGGATCAATACAGATATGAAAATGAATACATCCGGTCTTCTAGCGGCAAAAGGCAAAAATACCAATCCTTTTTATGAAGTACCGGTCATAAAGACACCTTTAATTTCAGCCCTGGCAAAGTTAAATCCGGTTGGCGTTAAGGCCTCAAGAGATTATGACCTTAAAACCGAGGCCGGAAAAGCATATACCTTTAAATTAAATTGATATGAAGAGATACAGTATGCTTCCGCTATTGACAATCTTTTGCATATCGGGCGCTAAGGCGCAGGAACAGCAGGGATCAGCATTAAAATTATGGTACAACCAGCCCGCAAAGGTCTGGGAAGAAGCCTTGCCGTTAGGCAATGGCAAAACCGGGGCGATGGTTTTCGGGCGGGTCAGTAAAGAACGATTTCAGTTAAACGACAATACTTTATGGTCGGGAACTCCCGAAGCAGGGAACAATCCTAAAGGCCCGGCCAATTTACCCCTGGTCAGACAGGCGGTTTTTGATGGCGATTATGGCAAGGCTGCCGAACTCTGGAAAAAGAATTTACAAGGGCCATACTCCGCACGTTATTTAACGATGGCAGATCTGTTTTTAGATTTTAACCTGAAAGATTCTATTCCCACGGCTTATTACCGGGAGTTGGACATCAGCAATGCGATAAGTACCGTTACCTATACGGTTGGCGGGATTAGCTATAAACGGGAAACCCTGATCAGTTATCCGGATAAGACCATGGTGATCCGCATTACCACAGATCAAAAAAATGCACTTAATTTCACTGCAGGCATAACGAGTAAGTTAAAATATACCACTACGGCGGTTTCGCCCAATTACCTGGTATTGAAAGGTAAAGCACCTGAGCATGTCGCACACAGGGCAACTGAGCCACAGCAAATTGTGTACGACGATAAGGAAGGAATGACCTTTGAAGTAAACGTACGGATCAAGGCAGAAGGCGGATCTACGGGAGCAAAGGGAAATGAAATTATCATAAGCAAAGCCAATGCAGTAACGATCTACTTGAGCGGGGCAACCAGTTTTAACGGTTTTGATCAATCACCAGGGCTACAGGGCAAAAACCCTTCAGTGGAAGCGGTAAACATCCTGGTAAAAGCTTACCCGAAACCTTATGCGAAAATTAAAGCCGCACATATTGCAGATTATAAACAGCTGTTTGACCGTGTTTTTTTTAATCTGGCTGCCAATCCGGAGTTAGACAAACTACCGACTAATGTAAGGCTATCCCGTCAAGGTGCTCTCGGCAACGACCAGGGCCTGCAGGTATTGTATTATCAGTTTGGCAGGTACCTCATGATCGCCAGCTCGCGACCGGGATCGCAGGCCACCAATTTACAGGGACTATGGAATGACCACGTTCAGCCACCATGGGGTAGTAATTATACCGTAAATGCCAATACGCAAATGAATTACTGGCTGGCAGAGAACACCAACCTGTCGGAACTGCACCAGCCTTTATTTGATATGATCGGTCGTCTGGCCGTAAACGGCGCAAGCACCGCAAAAATAAATTATAACATACAAGAGGGCTGGGTGGTCCACCATAATACAGATATCTGGGCCAAAACATCACCTACAGGGGGCTATGACTGGGATGCAAAAGGCGCCCCACGCTGGTCGGCCTGGCCTATGGGTGGGGCATGGCTAACCACACATCTCTACGATCATTACCTGTTTACGGGCGACAAACAGTTCCTGAAGGAAAAAGGTTATCCCCTGATGAAAGGGGCGGCCGAATTTATGTTAAAATGGCTGGTCAAAGACAATAAAACGGAGTATCTGGTCACCAATCCATCCACTTCTCCTGAAAATGTATTTAAGGTCAATGGCAAGGAATATGAACTGAGCAAGGCGACCACCATGGACATGGGGATCATTAAAGAATTGTTCGCAGATTGTATAGCCGCTTCCAAAACACTGGGTATAGATGCCGGTTTCAGGGCCGATCTGGAAAGTGCGGAAGTGAAATTATATCCATTTAACATTGGCCGTTACGGACAATTGCAAGAGTGGTTTAATGATGTGGATGACCCTAAAGATACGCACAGGCATTTGTCGCATTTATTTGCACTATATCCCGGGAACCAGATCACTGTACAAAATGTACCTGAACTGGCCGCTGCGGCCAAACAATCGCTGATTCATCGTGGCGACCTGAGTACGGGATGGTCTATGGCCTGGAAAATCAACTGGTGGGCCAGGTTACAGGATGGGAATCATGCCTTGAAAATCTTAAAAGCCGGTTTAACCTTAATTGATCCGGCCAAAACTGTAGAGCCGCAAAAAGGCCCAGGTACCAGTATGGCGCAGCTCAGCAATGTACAAATGAGCGGTGGCGGAACCTATCCAAATCTGTTTGATGCACATCCGCCTTTCCAGATCGACGGCAACTTTGGGGCTACGGCAGGCATTACCGAAATGTTGCTGCAAAGCAATGCCGGTGAGCTGAGCTTATTGCCGGCATTACCGGATGATTGGACAAAGGGCAGTATAAAAGGTATAAAAGCCCGGGGAAATTTCCGGGTTGATATGAACTGGTCTGGAGGTCAACTGGTCGACGCATTCATTTCTTCCGGTTCCGGAGGCAATTGCAGACTACGGACAAACCTGCCCGTCAAAGTTGCTGGCGCAGTATCAAAAACTGCTACGGGTCCTAATCAGAACCTGCTGAATGTAACGTCCGAAAAACCGGTATACCATAAAAATGAAAATGCCAGGCTGCAGGAGCTGAACCTGAAAAAAAGCTATGTGATTGATTTTGAAACTGAAAAAGGTAAAACCTATAAAATAACCCCATTATAAATATTTAACCTGCTATGAACCGAATAATTAAATATGCTGCTTGTTTAACCTTTTTATTACTGGTCACCCGTTTATCTGCCCAGGAAATTAAATGGGAGGCGATTGCTCCCGGTGTCTGGAAGGGCACTATTGGAAAGCCTGAAAGTTACAACCTGCTCAGCGCGGCGGGGGCTAAACCGGCATTCGATGGGCTTAAAAATGTAGGAGAGGCCGAATTCCCTTTGGCAAAAGATGAGATTGTGGCTAAACTGAATGATGGTAAAACCTATCTGAGATTTCCCCTGGACAAAAAAGAGCAGTTGTATGGCTTTGGCTTAAATTTTCAGACCGTACACCAGCGTGGCAAGATCCTGCAATTGCATGTAGACCATTATGGCGGTAAAGACAATGGACGTACGCATGCGCCAACGCCTTTTTATGTCTCTTCAAATGGATATGGGGTGTTTATCAATTCGGCCCGATATTTAAACATTTATGCAGGCTCTTCCGTGAAACGTGAGGGTAAAAATGTACCCGAAGCGAAAGACCGCAATACGGATAAGACCTGGTCGTCCCGTCCCTATTCTGATGGGGTTGAGGTGCTTGTTCCGGCTGAAGGAGTAGAGTTTTACGTATTTGCTGGTCCTAAACCACTGGATGCGATCCGCAGGTATAATTTATTAAACGGTGGCGGAGTATTGCCACCACGCTGGGGGCTTGGTTTTACACAAAGGGTGAAAACACTTTATACTTCAGCAGATGTGGAAGCGGAAGTAAAAGCGTTTGAAGACAAGGGCTTTCCACTCGATTTTATTGGCCTGGAGCCAGGCTGGCAAAGCAAAGCTTATCCATGTACCTTTGAATGGGACAAAAGCCGTTTTCCTGAACCTTCCAAATTTGTAAACAGCCTTTTGAAAAAGGGCGTAAGGCTGAATTTGTGGACAAATCCTTACGTTTCGCCACAGGCTGGCATTTATAACAGCATTAAGCCTTTTACCGCCGATCATACCGTTTGGCTGGGTGCAGTTCCTGACCTGACCATGCCCCAGGCGCGTGATATTCTGTTCTCGCAATTGAAAAAGAGCCAGGTAGATATTGGCATTAGCGGCTACAAATTTGATGAGGTGGATGGTTACGACCATTACCTGTGGCCTGATGTGACCTTGTTCCCTTCGGGGCATAGCGCAGAGCAGATGCGTCAGACTTATGGCTTATTGATCCAGAAGTACAGTGCCGACCTTTACCATGCGCGTAACCAGCGTACTTATGGACTGGTCAGGGCATCTAATGGTGGTGGAACCGCTTTACCTTATGTGATCTATAACGACTATTATAACCATGAAGATTTCATTACCGCACTAATCAATAGCGGTTTTTCAGGCGTATTGTGGACACCAGAGGCCAGGGCCTCCAAATCGGAAGAAGAATGGTTGCGCAGGATGCAATCGGTCGTTTTCTCACCCATGGCTATGATCAATGCCTGGTCTACCGGCACCAAACCATGGTCATATCCCAATGTGGAGAAACAGGTCAAAGACATTGCCCTGCTACGCATGCAGATGATGCCTTACTGGTACAGCGAATTTGCCAAATATCACTTCCAGGGAATACCTCCGTTCAGAGCGATGAACCTTGAAGAGGGCTTCCAGACAGAAGTAAAAAAAGAAATGAAAACCACCAACCTCGAAGAAAATCCTTATGCCGAAGCAGTAAGCAAGGAAATTAAGGATCAGTATATGGCGGGTGAATATTTGCTGGTAGCGCCAATGTTTACGGGGAAACAAACCAGAACAGTGATCTTGCCTAAAGGCAAATGGTTTGATTTTTATACCGGTGAATATGCAGGTGATGGTGAAGTGATCGAGGTGACTCCCGGGTTGGACAAAATCCCTGTTTATGTAAAAGATGGTGGAATTATCCCAATGGGACCAGCACTGATGCACGCACCTAAACCTTCAGAGAAACTGGATCTGGAAATCAGGTATTATGGCAGCAAGCCAGGTAAATATATGCTGTATGATGACGATGGCGAGACATTTAACTACGAAAAAGGTGCGTACAGTTTCAGAACCATCAATATCGTTAAAGCGGCAAATGGCAAGCTTCAGGCTACGATTTCAGCAGCAGAAAAAGGAAAACCAAATACCCTCAACAAGGTATCTTTTAAGGCGATGACCAAATAAAAAAATATGAAGAGATTTCTTTTGACAGTGGTTATAGTTGCAGGCATGATTGGGAACCAGTTATGCGTTGCCTCAGGGAAAAGTCAGGACAAGCCCCTTGCAGTGGACAAGGGAGTGAGCAAGACCCTAAAAACGTTAATCCTAAAAAATGCCGCCTGGGCGATGCAGCAGGATCCTGTAACGGTAACTGCAGAAAGCTCGCAGAGAAGCGCAGGTGGAAAGCATGATTTTTACTCTGAAGGAGATTACTGGTGGCCTGATCTGCAAAATCCGGATGGCCCTTATATCCAGAAAGACGGCATGACCAATCCACAGAACTTCGTGGCGCACAGGCTGGCCATGATCCGTTTCAGCAAAATCATTGGTGCTTTAGCCTCTGCCTATAAAATTACAGGAGAAGAGAGATATGCAAAACAAGCGATGCTGCATTTACAGGCCTGGTTTATCCATGAGGGAACTATGATGAATCCCAACCTTCAGTTTGCACAGGCCATACAGGGCAGGTTTACCGGGCGCGGTATAGGTATTATTGATACCATACAACTGATGGAAGTAGCACAGGGCGTTCTGGTAATGGAAAAGGTCCTGGATGCCGGTGTGCTCGCGGGTACCCGTAACTGGTTTGCAGCGTACCTGGACTGGCTGATGACACATCCATACGGGAAGGCTGAAATGAATGCGACCAACAATCATGGAACTTGCTTTACCATGCAGGTGGCTTCTTTTGCAAAACTTTGTAAGGACGAAAAGTTGATGGATTTTTGCCGAGACAGGTATAAAAATGTTTTATTACCCAACCAGATGGCAACTGATGGCAGCTTTCCGAGAGAGCTCGGTCGCACGAAACCCTATGGCTATTCCATTTTTAACCTGGATGCAATGACCACGCTTTGCCAGATCTTATCCACCAAAAATGACAACCTGTGGGCATACCAAACGTTAGATGGAAAATCAATGGAAAAGGGGATAGCTTACTTATATCCCTTTATAGCGGATAAAAGTAAATGGCCGTTAAAGCCAGATGTGATGTATTGGGAGAACTGGCCCGTAGCCCAGCCTTTCCTGGTATTTGGGGCCAACGCCTACCAAAAGACGGCCTGGCTGAACACCTGGAAAAAACTGGATCATGATCCCAAAGTAGAAGAAGTGATCAGAAATTTGCCGGTAAGGAATCCCTTGATCTGGCTGGATTAGTCGCTCAGATAATGAACAAAGTCAATACACAAAAACCAGTAAATGAAATTTCATATAAATAGCAGGCTTACCTGTTTACTTTTTTCACTACTCTTGCTCAGTATCTATGGGTACGGTCAGGTCGCGGGAGATGAAGACAGCGAGATGTTTAACAGAGCACAGCAGCGCGATCAGAAAGCAATAGACGAAGCGAGGAACGGCTGGTGGAAAAACTCCATGAAAACCCACGACAAACGCATACAATGGTGGCGGGATGCCCGGTTTGGCATGTTTATCCACTGGGGCCTATACGCCTTGCCCGCCGGGGAATGGAAAGGGAAAGAAGTAAAAGGCTACTCTGAACATCTGATGCGCAAAGAGAAAATAACCAGGGCCGAATACCTTGACCTGGCACATGAATTTAACCCGGTAAATTTCAATGCGGAAGAATGGATCCTAACCGCAAAAAACGCGGGGATGCGTTACTTTATCATCACGGCAAAACACCATGATGGCTTTGCAATGTACAATTCGGCTGTTTCTGATTTTAATGTGCTGAAACAAACCCCATTTAAGCATGACCCAATGGCAGAACTGGCTGCCGCCGCTAAAAAACACGGAATGAAATTCGGGTTCTATTATTCGCATGCTTTCGACTGGGAACA